>SLST01000374.1 GCA_007130265.1 Spirochaetales bacterium | reverse complement strand
GTCGACTCGGTCGACTCGTCGCCGAGGCGTTCGCGCACATGGGCGAGCGCGCGTTCGGCGAGATCCGATCCCTGCTCGTCGCGGTGAACCGCGAGCAGATGGTGGAGTATCTCGTGAAGCATCCCCATCGCCGCGAGCTCGCCTGCGCGAGCTCCCGGGTCCGGGTGTCCCGCCGCGCGTCGGTAGTGTTCGAGGTCGTGCGCGAATCGGCGTGCCGTGGCGAAGTCGGCAAACACGACCGCGCCGGAGATCGAAAAGAGCGCGGTCTCGAGCGAGAGCGCGTCGCGCATCGTCCGCGCGACGTGGAACTCCTGTCTGGCATTCCTCATGGAAACTCCTCTTACCTTCAGAAACGAACTCCCGACTGCCGGTTGCGATACCTGATCAGGACGACCGCGGTTCGGCCTCCTACGACGACGCGACTGGTGACCGTTCGGCGAGACGGCGGAACGCCGGTCGGGTAGGCAGTCGATACTCTGACTTGCCACGCGCCGTTGCGGCCGGTCTCCGGCAGTGTCCAGGTTACCCGTCGCGGTCCGGCATTCAGGAGAATGAGGAAGTCGTCGTCCGGTTCCGGTTCTCCTCGCTCGGTGAGAAACCGCTCCCCGGCCTGTCCGTTCAGCATGATGCCGAGCGTCCGGTTCTCGGGGTCCTGCCAGTCGGCTTCGCCGAGCGGCTCTCCCGAGGACGAAAGCCAGGTCACGTCCCGCGCATCCGTGCCGGGAATGAGGTCGCCGTGGAAAAACCGGGAGCGACGGAAGACGATATGCCGGTTTCGTAGCCCCACGACCTCACGAGTAAAGGCGAGGAGCTGCCTGGCTCGCTCGCCAAGGTCCGTCCAGCGGATCCAGCTCAGCTCGTTGTCCTGACAATACGCATTGTTGTTCCCGCCCTGGGTTCGGGCGAGCTCATCGCCTGCGACCATCATCGGGATGCCTTGCGACAGCAGCAGGGTCAACAGGAGATTACGCATCTGGCGATGCCTGAGATTGATGATCGATTCGTCGTCGGTCGGCCCTTCGGTTCCACAGTTCCAGCTGTTGTTGTTGTCGGATCCGTCGCGATTGCCCTCACCGTTTTCGTCGTTGTGCTTTGTGTTGTAGCTCACCAGATCGTTGAGCGTGAACCCGTCGTGGGCGGTGACGAAGTTCAGGCTTGCCCAGGGACGGCGTCCGCGGCGGTCGAAGATATCGCTCGAACCGGCCATCCTCGACGCGAGCTCAGGAACCAGGCCCTGGTCGCCCTTCCAGAAACGACGCACGGTGTCCCGGTACCGGTCGTTCCACTCGGACCATCCTGGCGGGAAGTTGCCGACCTGGTACCCTTCTTCGCCGGTATCCCACGGTTCGGCGATGAGCTTGACCCCGGAGAGCGTCGGGTCCTGAGCCACCGCGTCGAGAAAGGCGGCATGCTCGTCATACCGGCCGTGCACCCGGGCGAGTGTGGTCGCGAGGTCGAACCGGAACCCGTCCACGTGCATTTCCTCCACCCAGTATCGCAGCGAGTCGGTCACCATCCGAAGCACCTGCGGGTGGCGCAGCTCGAGCGCGTTTCCGGTGCCGGTGTAGTCGTGGTAGTGACGCGCATCGCCTTCGGACAGGTAGTAGTAGGAGCGGTTGTCGATGCCGCGGAAGGAGAGGGTAGGGCCCAGGTGGTTCCCTTCCGCCGTATGGTTGTACACGACGTCGAGCAGCACCTCGATCCCGGCGTCGTGCATCACCTTTACGAAGGTCTTGAAGCCGTTGGTCCCCGAAGGGCCGATGTACGCCGGATGCGGGGCGAAGAACCCGATCGAATTGTAGCCCCAGTAGTTCGTCAGGCCGCGCTCGATGAGGTGGCGGTCGCGCACGAAGGCATGGACCGGCAGAAGCTCGACGGCCGTGATCCCGAGCGACGACAGGTGGTCGGTTACCTCCGGCGAGCAGAGCCCCTCGAAGGTGCCGCGGTGCGTATGCGCCACCTCCGGATGCTGCATGGTAAAGCCGCGCGGGTGAAGCTCGTACACGAGGGTGCGGTCCCACGGTGTGCGCGGCGGTGCATCGTCGCCCCAGGTGAACGCGGGGTCGATCACCTGGCATTTCGGCATGAACGGTGCGCTGTCGCGCGTGTCAAAGGAGAGGTCGGCCTGGGCGTCACCGACGGTGTAGCCGAAATGCGCGTCGGACCAGGCAAGCTCTCCAACGAGCGCACGGGCGTAGGGGTCGATCAGCAGCTTGTGGTGGTTGAAGCGGTGGCCGGCCTCCGGCTCGTAGGGGCCACGGACGCGATAGCCGTACAGCTGCCCGGGGCGCACGTCGGGGAGATAGCCATGCCAGATCTCGTGCGTGTACTCGGGAAGCGCAATGCGTGCACTCTCGGACCTGCCGGAGGGGTCAAACAGGCAGAGCTCGACGCGCTCGGCATGAGCGGAGAAGAGTGCGAAGTTGGTTCCGCGTCCATCCCAGTTAGCGCCCAGCGGGTAGGGCAAGCCCGGCCATACCCGCATCGTCCGACGTTCCCTCATCCTACAAGGGTAGTGATTCCGACGCCGTATTCAAAGCGCCCGGCGCTGCGCAGAGCGCCGGGCGCCTCATGCTCCAGCGCCTATCCCTCGTCCGGACGTCCGCGGGCTGCCTTCTCCGCGGCGAGCTCGGCCGCGGTGCGTACGGGCTTGCGGAACGCACCTTCGGTCGCGAGGGCTGTTCCGCCCCGGTCGCCGGCCGCCCGTTTCGCCTTGATGCGCCTCTCGGCTGCGGCAATGGCATCGCGGTACTGCGGAAGCCACTGCTTCTGCGCGACAAGCATCTCGTCCACGAGATCCCAGATCTCCGGCGGCGAACAGATCGCGCCCACGAGCGGGTCGAGCATCATCGCCTGGCGCAGAAGGTTCTCGTCGCCGTTGACCGCAGCCTCAACGCTCAGTCGCTGGACGTTGATGCTGACGTCGCAGACGGCTGCGGGGCCGAGCGGCAGGTCACCGACGTTCAGCAACCGGATGCCGGTATGGTCGGCGAGCCCCGGACCTTCGACGACCGCTTCGTCGGGGAGGTTGCTGATCGCCCCGTTGTTGACGATGTTGAAGTGTCCCCGGTAGAGACGTCCGGTCTCGATCGCCTCGACGATGCGTGAACCGTGTTCGTGGCTGCGTTTGTCCGGCCCGTACTGGTAGGGCGGTTCTTCGAGCCAGGTGGGAAACTCCTTGTCGAAGTAGTTGCGCCACTCCCTGCACACGCGCAGATATCCGCCGGTCTCTCCGTGAATCCACGACTCCCTGCCGATCCACTGCGGCGTCTCTTCGATCCGCTTGCGGTACCACGGAAGGTACTCGCTCAGGTGTCCGTTGCTCTCCGTGCTGAAGTAGCCGAAGCGGCGCAGCATATCGATTCGAACCTGCTCATGGTCGGCAACGTCGGACTTCTCGAACGCCGCGAGGAGCTCGCCGGTCAGGTCACGGCCCTTGTAGACGAGCTCGGTATACCACGTCTGATGGTTGATGCCGGCACAGACGTAGTGCAGCTCCTCGGCGGGTATCCCGAGCACCTTTGCGATGAGCCCGTGGCCGCCCTGAACTCCATGGCACAGGCCGACGATGCGCACGCCGCCGTAGTGGTGCGCCGCCCAGACGTTCATCGCCATGGGATTGGCGTAGTTCATGAACAGGCAGTCGGGCGCCGCATGCTCGCGGATGTCCCTGGCGAGGTCGAGGATGAAGGCGATATTGCGCTGGCCGTACATGATGCCGCCGGCGCTCAGGGTGTCGCCCACGCATTGGTCGACGCCGTACTTCAGCGGGATCTCGATGTCGGTCTCGAACGCTTTGAGCCCGCCGATCCGGACGGTACTGAACACGTAGTCGGCATCCTTGAGCGCCGCCTTCCGGTCGGTGGTCGCCGTGAGCATCTTCGCCGGCAGATCGTTCGCGTCGAGGTCGCGCGCGACGAGCTGTTCGACGCGCGAGAGATTCTGTTCGTCGATATCCATGAAGACGAGCTCGCTCGAGCGGAGCTCGGGAACCCCCAGGATGTCCGCGACGAGCTTCCGCGTGAAGCCGATGCTGCCCGCCCCAATAAAGCAGATTCGTGGTGCCATAGTGCCTCCTGCTGCGATGGTGCCTCGATTATGCCCTGAGGCGGCCGACGCGCCAAGTGGCTGCGCCGGGTACCGGTTTCGCCGCATGGACAAGGTATGGCGGGAGCCCTACTATAGAAGCATGTACTCTCTCGTCATCGTGGACGACGAACCGGCGATTCGCAGGGGGCTTGCGCGCCACATCGACTGGGCCTCCATGGGCTTCGAGGTGGTCGAGTCGTTCGAGGACGGAGAAGACGCGCTTGCCTATCTCGAGCATCATCATGTGGATGCGGTGCTCACCGATATCAGGATGTCGGTCGTCTCCGGCCTGAGCCTTGCGAAAACCATCCGGGACCGAGGGCTCGAGACGGAGGTCGTCATACTCAGCGGATACAAGGACTTCGAGTACGCGCGCTCTGCGATGCAATCTGGAGTCCGCTCCTACCTGCTGAAGCCGGCGAGCGAGGAGGAGCTCCGCGAGGTATTCGACGGGGTGCGTGTGAGTATCGCGAGCCGCCACCGCAAGGGGTCGGCCGGCATGCGGCGTCTGGTGGCAGAGAGCCGCCGGCAGCTGCTCATGCGGATCGTGGACGGGTTCTTTGGGAGTACCGACGAGGTAGTCGACCGCTGGCGCGAGGCGATGCTCCCTCCGCTGGCGGAGGACGTGCACGCCTCATACGCGGTGCTGCGGGTGCCGCGGGAGTGCACGGCCCGGATCGCGGCATCTCTGGCGCACCTTTCGGTCGACGAGGCCGGAAGATCGACCGTAGCGCTCTTCGAGCCGCCGGACCTGCTCCACTTTCTCCTGGTCCGTAGCGGCGCCGAGGGGCGCGGCGACAGGGCCGAAGCGGGCGCGGCGGCCGGATGTCGCGAGATGCTCGGGTCGCGTGTCCACCCAAGCATCTCGCGGCTCATGGAGGTCGTCTACGAGGTTCTGATATCGAGCGCGCAGGATTTCCAGCTGCTGTCGAGGCGGAGAGGAGAGCAGGGCCCGGCGATGAGCGAGCAGCGGGTGCGTGATCTCTCGCGAGCGGTTCTCGAGACGCAGGCGTCCGAGTGGCCCGATACGGCGCGTTCCATCGAGCGGGAGATCACCCGTGCCGGGAGGCAGGTGATGCAGGTGCGCCACGCGGCGATCGACATCGTCTCCGTGGTGCTCGCCGCCTGCCGCCGCCGAGCTCCCGAGCGCGTCCCGGCCGAACCGATCGACTACGGCGCGCTCTTACGGTGCGACACGGTTGAGGATGTTTGCGCGTGGACCGGTGAGGTGATCCGGCGCATCGCGGAACGGCCCCCGGAGCAGAGCGATGATCACCGTCGCCGCGCCGTCGAGAAGGCACGCGCCTTTGTCTCAGCGAACCTCGACGGTGACGTCTCTCTCGAGCGGGTAGCCTCCACGCTCTATCTGAGTCCCGCCTACGTCAGTCGCCTGTTCCGCGAGGAGTCGGGGCAGACCTTCCTCGACTACGTGACCGAGACACGGATGGACCGAGCAATCGACCTGCTCACTTCGCGGCCGGGTCTTTCGGTCGCCGATGTCGCGCGCCTCGTCGGGTACGGTGTCCCCATGTACTTCTCGCGGGTGTTCAAGGGACGGGTCGGCCGCACGCCGTCGCGCTTCCGCCGCGCATTGGCCCAGGCATGAAGCGGACGACCTCTTCGGCGGCCCCGATCAGCAGCGCCGGAAAGCGTTTTCGCCTGCGCTCGCTCCTCTTCTTCTCCGGCATGCTTTTTCTCGTGCTGCTCGCGATGAGCGTGGTGTTCTACCAGAGCAATCGCGCGTTCCTGCTCGACTACATCCACGAGATCAACGCGCGCCAGGCCCAGTCGTATGCTCGCCTGCTCGACACGGTGTTCTACCGGGTGAGCTATGCGTCCGCCGCGATTGCCGACCGCAGTCGCGTGCAGGAGTACGTTTCCGGGGTCGAGAGCACTGAGGCGATCGCGACTGACGTTGAGCCGGCGATCGTCGAGCTTCTCCAACTGTTCGCCCGGACGAATACGGAGATCTCTTCGATCTACGTCTATTCGGTCCGCAGCGACCGCGTGGTGTCGGACAGGCTCGCTGCAGGTCGCAACCGGTTCCACGACCGGGAGTGGCGGACCATGCTCGAGGATGTCGAGCCGACCGGGCCCGCGCTCGTCTACCGCGAGGACCCGGTTTTCGGCACTCCGATGATCACGCTTCTCCGAGGCATGAATGACGACGGCGAGTTCGCCGGGGGCGTGCTCGTCAACATGGAGGTCGAGCACGTTCGCAGATTGATAGGCCGTGGTACGAGTGGGTCAGGCGAGACCGTCTTCGTTGTCGATCAGACCGGTCGCGTCGTCTTCTCGACGAGTGACGACGATCTTGGCCGGACGCCGAGTGCCGACTACGAGCCGCTCTTCCTCGCTCGCGCCCCGGGCGCGATGTTCAACCTCGACTACTATCTGCACAGCGGGTCACAGACCTTCGACGCGAAGATGGCGCAGCTCCTGCGCTACCTGATCGTCCTGCTCGGATCGGTCGTGCTCGTGGGGTCGGTCGTTTCTGCGGCGCTCGCCGGTTTCGCCTACCGTCCGATTCGCGACATCGTGCAGACGATTCAGCACCCGGATCGCCATAGTCGACATGCCGCGACGGAGGGTCGCGCGCAGCCGGAGGACGAGATCAGCTACATCGAGGACTCGATCATCCGTATGATGGCGTCCAACCGCAGACTTGAGGCGCGGCTGGCCGAGCGTTTCCAAAGCCTCAGTCGTGCCCACTACGCGGCGCT
>SLST01000385.1 GCA_007130265.1 Spirochaetales bacterium | reverse complement strand
TCCTGCAGCTCGTCTTCGTCGATGCCGGCCTGGTCGACGATGACATCCTCGACGTCGAGCTCCGGCTCCTTCTTGTTTCCCTCGTCCTCTTCAGGCTGATATTCGGAGTAATCCTCGGAGGTGAAACCTTCGTCCGGCTCCGGCTCCTCGGCAACCGCCTCGGCGAGCGGAACCGTCACGACCTCTTCTTCGGTCTGAGATGCCGCCTCTGCGGCAGGCTCCGGGGCCCCCTCGGGCGTCGCTTCGGCGGTTTCCTCGTCGACCCTCGCCTCGCCTTCAGCCGAGCCTTCTTCCTCGTCGGAGAGGCTTTCGATCACTTCGAGACCAATCTCGTTGTCCGCCTCGACGACGGCGTTTGCGACGATCTGGGTGAAGAGCGTAATAGCGCGGATCGCGTCGTCGTTACCTGGTATCGGATAGTCGATACCCTCCGGGTTGCAGTTGGTATCGACGACCGCAACGATGGGAATGCCCATCCGCTGGGCCTCTGCGACCGCGATCGCCTCCTTGCGGGTGTCAACGACGAAGACGATGCCCGGAAGCTCCTTCATCTCCTTGATTCCGCCGAGGTTCTTCTCGAGTCGCGCGCGTTCCTTGTTGAGCCGAGCCACTTCCTTCTTGGTAAGACTCTCAAAGGTACCGTCGATCTCCATCTTGTCGATCTTCTTCAGCCGCAGAAGCGACTTCTTGATGGTCGTGAAATTGGTGAGCATACCGCCAAGCCAACGGTTGTTCACGTAGAACATACCACACCGCTCGGCTTCACTCTGGATTGCCTGCTGAGCCTGTTTCTTGGTGCCGACGAAAAGCACCGACTTGTTGCTTACTACCGTCCGCCGAACCGCATCGTAGGCTTCCTTGATACAGCCGATCGTCTTCTGCAGATCGATGATGTGGATCCCGTTCCTTTCGGCGAAGATGAACCGCTTCATCCTCGGATCCCATCGCTTGGTCTGATGACCAAAGTGCACACCTGACTCCAGCAGGTTCTTCATGGTGACAACAGCCACGATTCCTCCTCATGCGCCTACGGCGCCCCATCGCTTTTTCTCGTCAGGCAACCATTGCCGACGGAATTTTCGTCCCCAAGGCTCGCGTCGTGAGGATCGATTTATTGCGTAAGGATAGAGTAAACGAGGTGCAGAGGCAAGCCTACGACATTGCTGTAGCTTCCGCAGAGGCCGGTGATGTGCCGCGCGGCGATACCCTGAATCCGGTATGCACCGGCGACGCCGATCCATTCGTCGCTGTCGAGGCACGCGGCGATTTCGCTCTCCGTGAGCGCCTCGAACGTCACGCGACTCTCCGCATGGCCGTCGACAAGCTCACCGGTCGTCCGCAGAACCGCGACGCCGGTGATGACTCGATGCTCGCGTCCGGAGAGTAGGCGCAACATCCGTTCGGCGTCGGCACGGTCTGCCGGCTTCTCGAGGATGAGCCCACCGACTTCTACCACCGTATCCGCCGCAAGAATAGTCGCACTCACCCGCTCACCGATCGTCCGGGCCTTCGCACGAGCGAGCGCCAACGATAGGTGTACCGGATCCGCGCTGCGAATGGCGGACTCGTCGATGTGGGCCGGCATCACCCGTGGGTTGATCCCTATCTGGCGGAGCAGCTCGCTGCGCCGGGGGGAAGCCGAGGCGAGCACGATCTGCGACGGAATCCTGCGTTCGCGATCCATACGCATCACAGCCGCCGGAACAACAGAAAAGCCGGGACTATGCCGATCAAACTGCCGGGGTTGAACATCGCCCACAGCGAGATCACTCTCAGGTCAAACCCGACGGGGCCGATCCCGAGCGAGAGCGGCAGCCCGGCGTATTCGAGGACACGCTCGAGGATCTCCCACGCGAGGGTGCCCACGAGCAAACACAACAGCAGAATACGAAGGAGAGTCGGCAGGTTCTTCGCAGTCAGTTTCATCCGCCGGGGATTGTAGCGGAGCGGCCCGGTCAACTCAACCTCTTGACAGCGGGCGCCGCGCCGCGTAGATTGACGCGTCGGGCGCGTAGCTCAGCTGGATAGAGCGCTGCCCTCCGGAGGCAGAGGTCGTGGGTTCGAATCCCGCCGTGCTCAGCTTTCTGTACAGAGGGGGTTCCGGAGACCCCGCGACCGCTTTGATCTGACGGCGAAGCCGCATCGGCGTCGTGCCAGCAGGCCCAGGCCCCCTTGAGAAATCCGCTTCATGCGGTATCTTTGCGGAGAGGGGGATGATCTGGCCCGGCTCGCCTGGACACCGACGTACCGAACACTCGTTTTGCCGCTCGTTGTGGTTCTGCTCCTCTCCGGCTGTCGCTGGCGGATGTTCGAGTCCGTTGAGATCAAAGCTACGCCGACGCTGCTCCTGCCCGGCGGGACGATTCGTCGCGCGATCTCCGAGCTCGAACAGTTCGCAGACCTCGAACGCCAGCTCGCCGACGCCTTCGACTCGGGTGAGCGCACCGAAACGGATCCCTACACCTACCGCGGAACCGCAACGCCTCTTTCGGTCTCGGTCGACGAGTTCTTCGACGACGCCGAGGTAAACCAGACCGTCGACATGACCGACGTCGTGTTCGAGCAGATCGATCTCGACGCGATCGCCATCCCGGCGATGTCCGGATCGAGCATCCTGGTCACGGAGGGCGACGGAGAGAGCCCGGAGGTCTCGCAAGCCGTCACGGTCGGTCCGATCGCAGGCTTCGTCAGCGGCACGATCGGCGTCGGCACGCTCTCGGTTCAGGTCGGCGCCGCCGGCGAGGAGCTCCCGGACGGCACCTACGATTTCACGGTCACGGTCGAGGGAGCCGCCGGCTCCTTCGTCGACGACGTGGTAACGGGAGCGATCGATCCCGGCATTCGCGAGCTCGACGTCGGTCTCGCCGGACTCGAAATCGAGAACGGCGGTGAGATCACGGTGGTCGTTGAACTGTCCTGGCAGGGGGCCGCGGATACCGCGACGGTCCCGGTGTCGGGCGCCTTCACCATCGAAGAGTTCTCCGTGCTTCTGCTCGATGTGGGTACCGATCCCGTGTCCGGGCTCGACATCGATCCGATCGCAATCGATGAGGAGGTTCGCCGACAGGTGAAGAGCGTCGAGCTCGACACGGGTACGTCGGAGATTCGCCTGACGCTCGAAGCGGATCTTCCAACGGGACTCGAGCTCACCCTGACATCCGCTGAGCTCTTTGCCGCCGAGCAGACGCGAACGGTCGAAGCCGGCAGGCCCGGAGAAGCCCAGACGCTCGTCTACCACGTCGACCAGGGCGACGCGATCGTTTTCGCCGACCCGGATGACCCGACCAACGGCATCGATGAGTTCATTGTCGAAGTCTCCAAGAGGCTTGTCGGGTACGACGACGACACGGGGTATCTGGAGTTGACAGATGTCTCCGCGGACTCCGAGCTATCGGTGACCAACGCCGCCGCGCAGATCGACCTCGAGGTCGCGAGGGTGACGCTTCGCTCGATGCGGAAGATCCTCGAGGGTGTTGAAGCCGAGCTCGGGGAAGAGGACCTCCAGGCGCTCAACGAGCTCCCCGAGTGGCTGCGGCTCGTGACGGTACCCGTGCGTTTTACCCTGAAGGGGATGGTCGCGGTCCCGGAGGTCGTGCTCACGCTCACGGCGTACGACGGCGATGAGGAGGTCGAGCGGATCGTCTTCGATCCGGTGGGCCCGGATTCAGGCGCTGAAGCGGATCTCGCCCCAGTGGTCAACGCCCGACCCACGGGGATCACCTTCGATCTGGAGCCTGCCGATGAGGAAGGCGGCAATACGTCGCTCGAGCTCGTGCCCGGAGACGTCGTGGACCTGAGCGTCGCGTTGTCGGTCGTTTTCGCCATCCAGGTCGTCCCGGATGGCGCGGATGAGGTCGAGCTCCTCGCCGAGTTTCTCGGCGACGGGGGAGCAAGGCCGGAGAACGACGCGCTCGGCAGGGCCGATCCGGACGATCTCGGCGAGATCTTCGATAGCCTCGGTTCGGCGAGCCTTACCGTCGACTTTCGGGAAAACACCACGGGGCTCGATGAGCTTCGCTACGAGATCACGCACGGTTCAAACGGTGAGTGGATCATAGCGACCGGTCCCGTCGGGACCGGCGAGACGACGATAGCGTTGTCGTCCGATGATCTGCAGCGAATCCGGGACACTTTTCCCTTCACCCCTTCTTTCGCGCTCTATCTCGCCGGACGCAGCGGCGAGGAGAGCTACCGGCTCAACTACCACGGAGTCCTGGCCGCCAACGTCGTGATGGAGCTCGTGACCGACGTCGCCCACACGTTCGAGCTGTTCGGAGAGGGAGACTCGGAGGATGGGTAGGCGAGTCGCGTGGATAGCGCTGTTGGTGTGCTCGTTCGTCCCGGAACTCTTCGGGCAGGTCATACCCGACTCGCGCGGAGCGCAGGCGAACCCGGCGCTTCTGGCCTTCTCCCGGCGGAGTGTTGTCGAGATCGCCCTCCATACGGACACTCTCGCCTACACCAATGCTTTTCCCCTCGGACAGATCTTCCAGCCGACATGGACGATCGATCTTCACGATGTTACCGGGCGTCTGCGGAGGAGCGACCTGCGCGTCGGCGCTGCAGCATCGGCCGGAAGCCGCCTCGCGGTGCATTTCCGGGGGGCGAGCGCCGGCTTCTACGCCTCAGCGAGGAGCACGAATGAGCTCGCGATCCCGTTCGCTCTCGTCGAGCTTCTCGCGCGGGGGAACGTCGAAGACCGCGCAGGTAGCGGCGAGGCGGTGATCCGTTCCGGTTTCGAGTACGGCGCATCGGTGGCGGGCGACTATCGTGACTGGACGTTCGGGATGAATCTCGCTCAGTACATTCCCGTCATGCACTCCGGCGACGGCGGATTCTCCTTTGAGATGATCACGACCGACGCCGGTTTCAGCGCAGACGCCCTGCTCGACGTGAGCATTCTCTCCGCGATCGATCTTTCCCTGCACGACGACGGAACAGGCCTCGACCTCGGTCCCGGCTTCTCCAACGCCGCACTCAAGGCGGATCTCGGTGTCGTCCGCCGGGACTCGCTCGACCGGCCTATCTGGGGCGCATCGTTGACCAATCTCACGGTGGTTCAGGCGCGAACCCCGTACGAGTACCGATTCACCGGCGCCTTTGGCGCCTCGGTCGAGGACGCCCTTCAGGCGCTCGCAGACGACCCCGACACCGATCCCCTGACACTCACCGGCGACGAGCCTGCACTCACCTTTGTCGGCGAGTCCGAGGCGCGTGTTGCGCTTACTCCCGGCGTCGCCGGTTTCTACCGGCTTTCAGTTCCCTACGTCGACATTATCCCGCACGCGGAGGTTGTTTTCGATTCGAAGCTCGGCGCCTTCAATCCAGGACTCACGGTCGTCGGGAACCGCTTCCCCGCGAATCTGTTTTATCTGAGTTACGCTCGCCGCCGGCCGGTCTGGCGGGCGACCGCAGGCCTGCGGCTGCCGCTACGACCGGTCGAGGTCAGCCTCGAGCTCGCGGGCGCCTCACCGAGAATGCTTGGACCCTTTGCGCCCGACGGACTGTCGGCTGCCCTGGACGTTCGGATCGGGCTCTGAGCCGACCACATCAGATAACGTCGAGTACGTGACGCTTCTTCAGCGTGCTCATGATCTCCGGCATCGCCTCGCGCATCGCCGATTCGCCGCGCTGCATAAGCTCGTCGATTCGCTTGAGGTTGTAGTAGTTGAAGTCGCCCAGGTGAGGCGAAATGACCCGCACCGACTTCGACTCCTTGAACTTGTGAGTGCCTCGGCAGTTGCGGGCCATGACGGCAAACGAGTACAGCATGACGTTCAGGAGATTCTCCGGCTCCTTTCCCTGTATGGTGTCGCTGTTCAGGTCGACCGCGATCACGAAATCCGCCCCCATCGCCTCACAGACGTCGATCGGCACGTCGTTGAGGACCCCGCCGTCGACAAGAACCCGTCCGTCGAGGCGTACAGGCTCGAACAGCCCGGGAATACTGCAGCTCGCCCGCACCGCGCGGGCGACGGGCCCCGAGTCGAAGATGACTTGCTCGCCTTTCACGATGTCGACGGTGACCGCTCGGAAGGGGATGTCGAGCTCTTCGATCGTCCGGTCGCCGAGCATCGATTCCAGCCGTTTCTCAAGACGGTCCGCCCGCACGAGACCCAGCTTTGGGAAGACGGGCTGGATGAAATCGCCCCAGTCGAGCGAACGGGTTACCTCTTCGATCTCGTCCCACGTGTAGCCCCCGGCGTAGAGAGCGCCGACGATGCTACCGGCGCTCGTCCCGCAGACGTAGTCCGCGTGTACCCCAGCCTCGTCGAGGACCTTGAGCACGCCAAGGTGGGCAAGGCCGCGCGCGGCTCCCCCGCCCAGCGCGAGCCCGAGAGAACGTCTCGTGAGCGCCACCTATCCTTCGTACTCCCAGTACGGATGGGTCGTGTAATGAGCGAACAGGGCCTCTTCGTGCGCGCGATCGATCTCCGCAGCGCGCTCGTACTCCGGAGCCGTCTCGATCAGGCGCTTTGACGCGTTCACCTTCACCGTCGCTTCGGCCCAGATGATCCGGTCGACGAGCTTGGGCATGAACAGAACTTCGTGCTTCTTGAGAACCTTGCCCGTGTTGACCACGAGGTAGCGAATCGCCCAGGTCTGCGGATCCATCAGGAGATTGTCCAGATGCCCGACCTGTCCATCGACCGCGACGACACGGTACCCCCGGACTTCATGCGCACTGCGAAGGTGACTGTCCCACTGTGCGCCGTAGTCGCGGTCCTGCTCGGCGGTCTGCGAGTCTTCCGGCTCGGCCTCGCCACCGGGCTGATCGTACCGGCCCCAGAGGGCGACGCCGCCCCAGTAGGGGG
>SLST01000037.1 GCA_007130265.1 Spirochaetales bacterium | reverse complement strand
GCCTGATCGCCTCGATCCCCGCGATGATCGGGGGGTACCTCTGGGCGATCCACTTCGCCAAACGGTACGAGATCCAGCCCAAACTCGCCGAGGATCTCCAGACGGTGCGCGAACGGTTCGGGAAGCTGCCGTCGGCAACGCTCTCGTTCATGCCAATCGTCGTGCCAATCGTGCTGATCGTCCTCAAGTCCATCACGGAGCTTCCCGCACGACCGTTCGGCGAAGCCGGCTTCGCCGCCTTTCTGAGCTTCATTGGTGACCCGGTCACCGCCCTGATGCTCGGCATCGGAATCGCGCTCTTCCTGGTGAAGAAGGGCGCCGTCAAGGAGGCGGTAAGCGACTGGACGCTCGAGGGCATCAGGAACGCCGCGCTCGTACTCGTCATCACCGGCGCCGGAGGGGCGTTCGGAAGGGTCCTCCAGGGTTCACCCATCGTCGGATGGATCGAGACCAACCTCGCAATCCCAGCGCTGGGGGTTTTCCTCCCCTTCGCGATTTCCGCTGCGGTGAAAACCGCGCAGGGCAGCTCGACGGTCGCAATCATCACGACCGCCTCGGTCATGGCCCCGATGATTGGGCCCCTGGGTCTGACGCCTGCGCTCACCGTCATCGCGATCGGCGCCGGTTCGATGGTCGTATCGCACGCGAACGACTCCTATTTCTGGGTCGTCACGCAGTTCGCGGACATGGAGCCGCGAGTCGGCTACAAAGCGTGGACCTCCGCCACCCTCGTCGAGGGTCTGGTAGCGTTCGCGGTTGTCGCGATTCTCTCTATTTTTGTCTGATTCTACTCGACGGCCCCGCCTGCGGCGGGGTCGTCCTCCTGGTATCTGAAGGACGATGAAGCGGCTATTGGTTCCCTTTCACATGCGACTTGCCCTGAATGCGTACTCTTCCGGAGACTACACGCGAGCGGAGAAGCATTTCAAACGCATCCAGAAGATCTCACCGCATCACCGCGGAGTGCGGCACAACCTTGCCCTGACCGCGATGGGCCGCGGAGACTTCGCAGCAGCCGAGCCGCTCCTCCTCGCAGAGCTCGAGGATCTCGGTGACTTCTACCCACGACTCCGCGTGCTCGCAGACCTCTACTACTCGTGGGGCAGGTTCAAGAGAGCGGCCGAGTTCTACCGGCGCGCGACCGAAGACCTGGATGCGCCCGACGAAGACCGCCACTATTTGAACCAGAGACTCGCTATCTGCCAGGACCCGGGAGCGGCCGACGGTGCGAGGGAGGCCACTCGGCTCTATCACGAGGGAACCCAAGCACAGGCGGCGGGGGCATCCGAACGCGCGTTCGAGCTGTTCGAGCGGTGCGTTGCACTCGACCCGACCAATCACCCTGCGCTCAACAACATGGGCGTGATCAGGATGAACGATCGCGGAGACTACGCCGGGGCTATTGAGGCGTTTGAGCAGGCCTATCGCATCCAGCCGGTTGAGATCGTTCGCGCGAATCTGGCGCGTGCCCGGGCGATGCTCGAGAGACGCAGCTGAGCAGGGTGGATCGTCCGGCGCCACGAACCGGTCGCCGCATCGGCCTCCGGTCAGTACAATATTCTGCATGGCTGAGAAGGCAATCGATCGGGTCTACGACCTGATCACCAGCGAGGGTGAAGAGCGCTCATGCGAGGCGATCCCTGAAGAGGCGTGCGCAACGGTCCCGGGCAACTTCTTCCGGAACGTGGCAAACGGAGCGTGCACCAAGCTCGCAGAGCAACTCGTGAGTCCGGGGACGACGCTCCCGTGGATCTTCACGACGCTCGGCGTGCCGAGCGCTCTCGCCGGCGCGCTGGTTCCCATCAAAGACGCCGGGTCGCTCCTGCCGCAGCTACTCGTGTCGGCAAGGATCCGCGCCTACCCGGTGCGCAAGTGGTTCTGGGTCGTACCCGCGCTCGTTCAGGCGGCGACGCTCGTCGCCATGGCCTTCGTGGTGCTCTCGCTCTCCGGCCTCGCGGCCGGCTTCGGGGTGCTCGCGCTCGTCGCGCTCTTCAACGTGGCAAGCGGTGTGGCGAGCCTCGCCTTCAAGGACGTCGTCGCGAAGACCATTCCCAAGGGGCGTCGCGGCCAGATGCTCGCGCTGCGCTCGAGCCTCGGCGGCGTGCTCACGCTCGGCGCCGGCGTCTGGCTCTTCGCGCTCGTGCGCTCCGGTGAGAGCGCTTCGAGTTACTTCTGGCTGATTATTGTGGCGGCGACTCTGTGGCTCATCGCCGCGGCGCTCTTCGCCCGGATACGGGAGGCCGACGGAGCAACCGAGGGGGGGCGAACGCCGCTCTCCGAGATCAAGCAGGCGTGGACCTGCTTCCGCAGCGACGCCAACCTGCGCCGCTTCATCTTCACCCGGGGCCTCCTCATGGCGATCCCGCTCGCCCAACCGTTCTTCATCGTGCTGGGGCGAACCGAGATCGGCGACCAGGTCGCCTCGCTCGGCGTCGTGGTCGTCGCAGCCGGGATTGCGAACGTGGTGAGCAGCCCCTTCTGGGGCCGGTTCAGCGACCGGTCGAGCCGGTTGATGATGGTCGCGGTCGCGCTCCTGGGCATCGCCAATATCGCGCTCATGCTGAGCTTTCCCTTCTGGCCGGAGGCGATCCGCAACGTCTTCGGGTTTTCGGTGCTTCTGATGATCCAGGTCGTCGCGCACGCGGGGGCACGCCTCAGCCGCAAGACCTATCTTCTCGACTTCGCGCCGAGTTCCGAGCGCCCCCTCTACGTCTCGCTGTCGAACACCATGATTGGAATCTTCACGCTCGTCGCCGCAGGGCTCACCGCCATCGCGAGCATCTGGAGCGTAGAGGCGATGCTGCTTGTCCTCGCGACTCTGCTCGCCGGCGCCGCGCTTCTGGGGCTGCGGTTGCAGGAGACGTAAGAGCGCTCGGCTCACGAACTCGGTGTGGCTGCGTTACCAGGCGAACATCAACTCGCCGGTCACATCGCGGGCTTCCAGGTACACCCCATGCACACGGTCGCGAACAGTGCGCAGATCGAACGCCTCACCGACCATCCAAGGGTAGCGGCTATTGAGCAGTACTGTCGTCGACTCCTCGTACCCGGTCTCCGGCAGGAAACGGACGCACGCGTTGCGCAACCCCTCAACGACCATGCGCCCGCTTACCCCGTAGGCACTCGACCTCATCCGCCGCGAGTGAACGATACCCTCGTCCTGCTCCACGAAGACCCGGCACTCGCGCGTCCAGAACCGGGGCGGGTGATAGGTCGAAGCCCCCTGTTCCAGCCTCGTGTGCAGTCCGTCGAGAAGCGGCGCGCCAAGCGGAAAACGCAACGAGAGTCCGACGATCGTCTGAGGTGCATAGATCGAGAAGCGCAAACCACCGAGCCGTCGGTGAACCATGACCACCGGCGACGGTACCGTCGGCTTCGGTTTGCTCCAAGCCATGCCGTAGCCCATCCGGGTGGCAAGGACGCGAAACAGAGCGTGCGGCGGGTAGTACGAAGCCGGGTCGTCGGGAACGAGGAGATACTCCCCTTCCTTCCAGGATGCACTCACGGTGCCGCGCGTCCAACCGAGCGCGCCTTCGTTGATAGTCCGGTAAACTGCAAGCACCCGATCGGCGCCGTCGAACCGCGCCGAAGCCACTACCTCAGCCTCGGTATCGCTCGCATCGCGAACAGCCCTGATTCCGCCGCCGCCGGTCACCTCGCGGTGGATGATACGCCGCGGCTGAACCGCATCCTCGGGCAGATCCGCGTACGGCGCCGTCACCGTACCGTCGCCGCTCACGGCGTCGGCAAGCGCGAGACCGAGCGCGGACAGAAGCTCGGTACCGGCGTGTCCCAAGGGACCGTACAGGAGAACGCGTCCACCGCGACGTATCGTCTCGAGGAGCGCGGTCTCCGCCTTGCTTCCCGCGTCCGGCACGGGAATCACGATCACCGAGCGGTCGAAGCAACCGGGGCGATCGGCGGTCAGCGAGGCGAAGTTGCCTGTCGAAACAACTCCGGTGAGCGGAAAACCGTCGTTGATCGCGGCTCGAATGAACCAGTCGCCGGCGAAGACCTCAGAAGCCCTGCCGGGTTCCTCCATCATCCGGTGGTACTCGTCGAAGGGGTAGACCCACAGGAAGGGCGGCGCCTCATCCGGTCCGTCGTCTATGCCTGCGAGTACGTGAGGGACGATCTCGTTCGGACACTTGTCCGGCAGATTCCCGAGCGAATCGTCGATGGTCAGAAACTGTACGTCGCTCGGCCCGACGACGTCGCCTGAGGAGTTGATGCGGGCGCAGGCGAGCGGCAGATAGATGTCGTGTGGTTCGCGACCATAGCGGTCGAGCCAGGGGCTATTGAGCCACCACGGGTCGTGCACGTAGAACCGGAAAGGGTAGGCCTCGGCCGGCAGCTCGGCCATGCGCGAGAGATAGCCGGTGATCTCAAGCCCAAAGTCGCCGTTCAGCGCTGCCCAGGGCGAGTTCGGCGGGGGGAGCATGTCATACCCGCCCCGATAGATATCGCCAAGCGGAACGGCGTCGCCGGCGAGATCCACTCCCGTTGTCAGATTCGTCCCGCGTGTCTCGATCGGGTAGCCTGGACACTCGTCGCGGAATGCCTTCCAGAAGGAGAGAACCTTCTCTCGAGTCTGCCCGTACACCTCCTGGTGAAAGCTCGCGCCGTCGAAGATCACGCCGGTTGAGCCCCAGTTCTCCGCTCCAAACCCGAATCCGTTCGAGAACCAGAGGTAGTCGAACCCCAGATCGGAGAGAAAGTGCGCGCACTGCCGGCCGAGGAAGGTACCGAGCGGCAGCCCCTCGGAAATCCCGTCGGGGAAGCCGGCATATGCGACGTCGTCTGCGTGGAGTGTCGCGTAGCAGTAGGCGAAGCTCGGCACTCCGTGGTACCCGCCGCTGCAGATCTCGAGGTGTCGCTCGTACTTGAACGGTGACTTCGCAAACTCCGGACCCGGATCGAAGGTTGCCCCGACGCGCACGCGCTCGCCGGTCTCCGATTCACCAATCGCCCGGATCCGCTCGACGATCCGCTTGAGCGCCGAGTAGGTGATGACGGGCGGATCTTCCATGTAAAGGTACGGTCTGCTGTGAAGCCCGCGCTGCTCCGGGTCGTCGATGTAGTTGCGCTTCGCCCGGGAGTTGGCAGTTCCGAGGTAGCGTGCCCACTCGATCTCCGCTTCCAGATCGCCGCGGTAATCGAGGATCTCCGATCCGTCTGCGGTCCAGAGCAGAACCGACGTCATCTCGCTCCGATCGAGAAGGTGCGTCCACTGGTGGAAGATGGTGCGACAGACCGCATTCAGCGTTTCTTCATCGATCCGCTTGAACGGCTTGAGGCTCATCTCAAGCGTTACGTTTCGAAGGATTCCCACGGCTTGTCTCCACGGGATCTTACCTCGATGGCAGCGCCCGGCGGGATGCCGAAGGGCACGAAGAAGTAGTCGTCGGTCCAGAAGATCTCGTTGGAGTGGCGTCGGAGGTACCAGTCCGCGCCCGCAACGAGGTCGGTGTCGCGCCTCCCGGGGGTCGAGCGGCCGGTCCAGCCGTCGCGCCAGACCTGGTCCGGCTCACCGCTCGGCCGGTGGTGCGGTCCGTAGAGGTTCCGCAGCGTACCGACTAGCTCCACATCGACCCGGTTCACCCCCTTCCTGAGCGCAGAGGTGATATCGCACTCCAGCGGATGCCAGCAGATCGTACCCATGTCGCGACCGTTCACCCGCACAAGGGCAAGCGATGCGTGCAGCGCCGGCAGCGTGAGGTAGACGCTCTGCCCGGCGGCCGGCTCAGGCACCTCGACCGACGCGGTTAGCGTTGCGCTCCCGGCGTAGAAGGGGTAGCCGTCGGCGACGAGATCACCTGAGGTGCGCCCCGACTCGCTCCTGAGAGCGAACCGCGGAGCGTATCTCACCGCCCCGAGCTGTGGCGGGTCCGAAGGTACGGCTACAGTGAGCTCGAAATCGCCGAGCACGGCGATCGCCTCGAGTTCCACGGCGGCGCTCGTGTGAAAGAGGGCGCCGAGCCTGAACTTCGGTTCGGTGGGAGGCTCGAACTCTCGGTGGAACTCCACCCGGTTCGTCCCTCGGCGGAGCACACCGGAGACGTCTGCGGTGAGGAAGGACCGGTCGCGGAACCACGCATCACGGGAGAACGCAATCGACGTTCCGTTGACGGTCACCGCGGCCCGATCGCCGTCCTCGACCGCGAGCGCGGCTCGAGGCGGTACTTCCTCGACCTCGAAGGCGTACTCGAGACTCACGGGCCCCCGGTACCCTTCGTCCTTCAGGATTTCCTGCACCGCGATCACCGGAATGCGGGAGCTCCATGGTTCGTCACCGCGACGGAAGCGACAGAAATCCAGCAGGAGCGCGTTCGGGTCGCTACGGACGAGCGAGTACGGCGCGCTGAGCTCGAGGCGGCGGACGGTGCGCCCAACGGCGTCGTGCCGGTTCGTGGCGCGCGGCTGCTCGCGGCGGCAGAGTACCGCGACCGTCTCGCCGGAGGCGACCGTGAGATCGAGTCCCGGAACCGGACCGGCCGCGCGAAGGGCTCCCAAGGAGCGCACCTCGCCGGTGGAAAGATCCCAGACCTCGAAACCGGCGGCGTCCTCGGACTCGAGGGTCACCTGAATCGGCTCCTCGGCTCGCGGGCTGTGAATGACGACGAGGCGTCCGAGTTCGGTGTCCCTGCGGTGCACCCAGAGATCGTGGGCCCGTGCTCCGATTACTGTCTCGCGCAGAGGTGCAGGATCGCGGAGCGCTGAGCGTAACTCGTCGACTGAAGCGCCCACGGAGCCAAGCCTGCCGGCGAAGGCGGCAGCGTCCGAGCTCGGTTCGCCCTCGATGCGCGAAGGCGCGTCTCCTGCGGTGAAGACGGTGCCGCCCTCGTTGATGAAGGTCTCCAGCAGTT
>SLST01000577.1 GCA_007130265.1 Spirochaetales bacterium | reverse complement strand
GGCCGACGTTGACGGCGTCAGCGGGAAGTTCTTCAACCTGACGACTCTGGAGAATCCCGCGCCGCCGGCGCTCGACAGAGCGGCCGCCCGCGAACTCTGGGAGATCAGCCTTGAGCTTGGGCGCCTTGATGACCTGCAGCGTCCTTTGGTGCGATCGAAGGAGTCGGGTCGGCTCACCTGAACCACTGGCCAACCGGCGTGATCTCCGGCTTGTACACCATGAAAACGAATACCGTGACAAGCGGAAGAACTCCCGCCGTCGAAATCCACAGGCGCAACCTGAGGAGCCGCATGAGCTCCGGAGACAGCACCTGGGCTTCGGGGTCAGCAACGGCGATGAGCCTTTTGATCCGGTACTGCGTGGGGATATCACTCCCAACCCAGATCAGCCCGGAGAAGAGGAACAGCGGAAACGCCAGCGAGAGCCAGCCGATCTGCCAGATGCCGCCAAGGATGACGCTGAGCATGATACCGGCCGCGACTGACACGACGATCAGAGGTGAGGAAAAACGGGCGTCGAGCCAGGCGACCGTCCGGTACGTGTGCAGGATGACCGTGGGACGTCCTGAGGAAAGGCTCCTGTGCTCCCACAGGATCCCGACGACAGCGTTCGCGAAGAAGAGCGTGGCGGCAACAACGTGGACGAAGAGCACATGCCGGTACAGATGCGGCTGGTCGAGGAGCTCCTCCAGCCGGTCGAGGAATACGAGCGCAAGCGCGACCATGACCGCCATGAGTGCCAGGAAGAACACCAGAACTCTCTTCGTTTTCACTCCGCTCTCCTTGCCGTCGTTTTATCTGGACTCGAAATCCTCGGGTGCTCCCGAGGCGGCGGGCGGGGCGCTCACCCCCACGTCGCGACGTAGACGAGACCCCGCTCGCGCGCGGACGAGACTGCCCGGCCGGCCGCCGCACTCTTGTTTGCGCCTGGTGCCTCCGGGTCTTTCCCCACCTCCGCATTCGACCACGAACCGCCGATCCCCAGATCGGCGGCTGCCTCGGCCACGTGGCGCATCGCGATCCCCATATCGATACTCTGCAGGCGGATCGATCCCAGTACGCGGTTGTAGAGCGGGTTCTCGGCAAGGAACAGGTGCAGCCGTTCGCCCTCGAGTACGATGCGCCACGGCTGCCGGTTCGACGCAGATGGGCCGCGCCTGACGCACTCGAGCACCTCGGCCCAGCGCCCCGCGGCCTCGCGGGTGAGCGGCCGCTCCAGCGAGCCCTCGAAGAAGAGCTCCTCGAACGCGAGACGGCTCGAAGAGCGTGCAACGAGACGCAGCGCGCCGTCGACGAGTGTCTTCCGAGACGCGGGGTACCCGACCGGAGTAACGGCGGGGACGACTTCGGCGTCCGACAGCCCGGCGAGCCTGGAAGCCGCGCCTCGGTTGAAGGTGCCGGCGAGCCAGCAGGTCCCGAGCCCCAGCGCCGTTGCACCAAGGACGACACCCTCGAACCGGTAGCCGAAGTCTTCCATCGCACGGGCGTGGTCGGCTACCACACCGATGACGAAAACCTGTGCCCCGCGGATAACGCCGTAGGTTCCGAGGCGGCCGAGCGCCTGCGTCTCGTCTGCCCCGGCGGTGACGAACCGCGTCGCGTTCCCAAAGGGCCCGGGGGCAGCCTCCTCCTCGAGCAGCGCCCGCAGCCCGTCCGCCGCGTCCGGCTCGAGCGGTCTCGGCTCGAAGCTGCGCTCGGAAACCCTCGCCATGATGGTGTCTATCGATCGGCCCACGACGCAGTGTAGCATTGCCGCGGGCCGCTCGGCTATCCTCGTGAACACCACAACGCTCGACGATATACCAGCGGGCGTACGAAGTCGGTTACCGTTAGAACGGCACTAGGTCGGTCTATGGAGGAGCCCCGATGGCGACATGGAGGCCTGAACGAGAAGTGCCCGTGCCGGAGTCGATCTCCACTATCACCACCCCGTGTCGGATGTAGCACGGCGAGAGAACGACCGAATCCAGGCCGGGGCCGAGGCGACACTCGTGGATGCCGTTGTTATGGCTACCAAAGCGGGTCTGCAGCTCATCCGGCGAACGGTATTCGTCGACGCGACCGGCGACGGAGATGCGGACGGCCGCCCGGGAGCGGTGATCCGGCGGCCATGATCGCCACGTCGCAGATTCACCACGCCGTCCGCTCCCGGTGGGCGGCCCTCGTGGCGCGCCCCGCTCACCGCCTCCTACCGCAGCCGGAGCACCGTCACGTCGCGCGCCGGGGCCGTCAGCGAGAGCGTCCTTCCCTCGAGTACGGCGTCGGCCCCACGCAGTGTCCTGGTTCGGCTGAACTGCCACGCTCCGTTGACGGTGATGCGGACGGGGATGTCCTGGCGCTTCGGGTTGGCGACCCACAGGTAGGTTCCGCCGCCGCCATCGTGGACCCGCACCCTGATCCTCGGATCGGTCCGCTCGACCAACTGAGTCCTTGCGGAGAACGCGAAGAGCTCCCGGAAGAAGCGCCCGCAGCGGTCGCCGTTGTGCACGGTGTATCCACGGCCCGGCATCGTGCCAATCAGGAGCGTCCTGCCCTTTCCGTAGTCGTTCTGAACGGCTGCCACCCGCCCGTCGCGGTACCAGCCGACGGCGGTGCCGGTGGTTGGCTCGTAGCTCTGCAGGTACGACCCGCCCCACGTGAACGCCCCAAGCACATTCACCTCCAGATCGTCCAGGAGATCGGGGGCGAACTCAACGTACGACTCCCGCGCGCCGAATACCTCATCGAGGCCCAGGTTCGGCTGGACCTCACCAACGTGTGCACGGTCTCCCCAGTACGCGGGACATCCCTCGCTGATCAGGGTGCCGCCGTCTGCGACCCACGCCCTGATCCTTGCGGCCGTCTCGCCGGTGAGCATCACCGGGAACGGGAGGTAGAGGAAGTCCCAGCTCTGCATGTCGTCGATGTGGACGAAGTCTGCCTGCACGTTAGCATCGTGGAAGCCGCGGTAGGCCCCCTCGTAGCTGTCCGAGAAGAGCTGGGTGCTCTTCTGCTGCGCGTAGAGAAAGAGCTGCGACTCCGGTACAAAGAGGATTCCGACCTCTCCCTTGATCGGACGGCTCTTCCAGAGATCAGCTTGCTCGGGAGCTTGTGCCCATCGCGCAACGCTCGTCGACATCTCGGAGCGGTCGGTTCGGCTCCCGTCCATCCCGTACGGCCCGAACGCACCAAAGAGCACGCCGTCAAGGAGCGGCCTCCAGCGAAGGTAGAGCGTCCCGGATGCGCCGTGCATGTAGCTCGTGAGGTTCCAGTAGCGGATGTCCTGCGGGTAGCAGATCCGACCTTCGTCGCGCGGCTTGCCGAGTACGTTTGGCTGCAGCCACAGCGGGCCGCCGTACGCCTCCGCGTGCCAGAACGGCTTGCCGCGACTCGCGCTGCGCACGAGGTCCATCGCCTGCGCCTGTCTCCACGGCTCGTCGCCATGACGGGATGATCCCCACGTGAGCCCATAGCTCTCTACCACAGAGGCCGCACGCCAGTCGTCGGCAACCGAAGGAGCCAGGCGCCGCAGCGTCATGGCGATCCCGTGCGCGGTGATCCGGTGGTTCGGGTCGCGCGCTGCGATGATATCCCGGCGCCATGCCATCTGCGCGTATGCGTTATCAATCCGGAATTGCAGCCAGTCGAGCGAGTCGTTGTACGGCTGCAGCCGGCGCGGCGGCGCCACGTCCGCCCAGTCGGCGAGTCCGGGCCGCCACCACGCCTCGTGCAGCACTTCGAGCGAACCGTACTTCTCCTTCAGCCAGTCGCGAAACCGCTCCAACGTGCCGTTGCAGTAGCACGTGCCTTCCTGAATGTTGCACTCGTTCCAGATATCGTACCCCCCGAGTCCGGGATGGTCCTTGTACCGGTCAACAAGCCGCACCAGGAACTCCTGGGCACGCTCGAGCAGGTCCGTGTTATCAAGACAGACGTTGACGCCGCCGGTCGCGCAGCTCGGGTGCATCCCCTGCTGCGCAAGCGTTCCGTCCGCGTGCTCGATGCGCGCGTGTGGGTACAGCCGTGTCGTCCACTCCGGCGCAATCGTCATCATCTCGGCGATGATCGTCGTGATTCCGTGCTCCGCGGCGAGATCGAGTTGCCGGTCGTAGTCGTCCCACGTATACGTGCCCGGAGTCCGCTCGATCGCCGACCACAGAAACCAGTGGCGGAAGACGTTGTTGGCATCCTCGCTCGCCGTCCGGTAATCGCGCTCCCAGTCCTTCCTTGGCGGGTTCGACACACGGTAGTAGACCGCACCGAACGGGAAGGCGGGAAGGTTGCTCTCTTTCGTGTTCATGTTGCGTCCTCCTTGCGGGCCGCCATTCCAGGCGGCTGACCGAGCACATCAGCGGCGGTGCCCTTGCTCCATGACCGTAGGATCGTACAGGACATCGCGAGGATTCTCCACTGTGCTGACACGACGGGCGATCACCGATAGGCTGAGCGCATGAGCTTTGCATTCGAACGCATGGGTGAGATCGGCGCTCGTCTTGCCGCGTGGTGGCACGGCGAAAGGCAGGAGCGGCCGCTGCTCCTGTGTACCGTCGCCGGGCCGGCGGGAACCTCGCCTGAAGCAGCCGGCACTCTTGAGCGCTGGTGGACCGACGCATCGTTTCGAACGGAGCAGGCGATGCGATCGATCGACGCCACGACGTATCACTACGAAGCGGTACCGTACCACTACGTCGATTTCGGTTCGAGCGCGATGGCCTCGCTCCTTGGCGCGCGCATGGAGTTCGTAGACCGCGAGACCGTCTGGGCGTACCCCGTGTACGAGTCGGTCGAGGATGCTGCGGAGGCGTCGATCGACCGGTCGAGCCTGTACTACCGGTATCTTCGTCGGCTCACCGAGCTCTCCACGGAGCGGGCCGCCGGCCACCACTACGTGACGCTCTTTGCTCTAGGTGCGCCCGGCGATACGCTGGCGGCGATCTACGGGACCGAGCAGCTCCTGGTCGACATGATCGAACGCCCGCGGCAGGTGGAGCGTGCGATGGATCGGATGAAGCGGCTCTGGATCGAGTGCTTGGGCGAGTTCAACCGCATCATCGGCGCCGCGGGAAACCCCGGCAGCGTCGGCTGGGCCGGCGTCTGGGCTCCGGGAACGACGTTCCCAATGCAGGAGGACTTCTCCTACATGATCTCGCCCGAGATGTTCCGGCGGTTCTGCCTTCCGCATGTCGGCGACATGGTCGACCTCCTCGAGTACCCCATGTACCACCTCGACGGCGTGGGCGCGATCGCCCACCTCGACGCGCTCCTCGATCTCGAGCGACTGCGGGTCATCCAGTGGGTGCCCGGCGCCGGCCACGAACGGATCGACCAGTGGTACGATCTCATCCGCCGCGTCCTCGACCGTGGCAAATCCATCCAGGTCTTTGCAGAGGCCGACGAGATACCGGGCCTCGTGGATGCCGTGGGTACACGAGGCCTGCTCGTCACCGTTACCAATCCGACCGGCGAAGCTCTGCGCCGGCTGAACGCACGGTACGGGTCGTAGGCGCGCTCTCGCGGCAGACGAATCGCTCGAAGTCGGCGTGGCGTCGGCGACCGGAGAGGTCGTGGCAGCACAGTCCCACGAAGCGCCGGTGAAACCGTTCCCGGAGCATCCTCCCCCCTGCCGATCCGGGGCGCCACGACCGTCACCGCCGGGGTGTTGCCGCCTCCGGCCAGTCGCGGCCATCCGTCATCGTTCCACTCGACCTTCTCGATCGCGGTCCCCCGGCCCACGGTCGACCGGCCGTCGACGCTCCCGCGGACCCCTGCGCCAATCGGACGTGAGCAGAGGTGGACCATGTACCACCCGTCCGGAGTCTCGACGATGTCGGCGTGACCGAACGCGGTGAGCATTGGACTCACAGGATCGACCTCGTAAGGCCCGGCAATCGCGCGCGCTCGGGCGATCGTGACCGCGTGCCTGTGGCCCGGTCCTCCCTCCGCGTGATCGTACTCCTGCAGCAGGATCCCGGCGGACCGGTTGACACCGGGCCGCCAGTCCCAGTCCATGTTGAGCAGCAACTTCCGCCCGTCGTCGTCGTGGAAGAGCGACGGATCGAACCGCGAGCTGTTCAGGTAGGTCGGGTCGCTCCACGGCCCCATGATGTCGGTCGCCGTCACTCGGTAGTTGTGCGTGATCGTGTGTGCGCCGCTGTGGTGCTTCACATCGGTGTAGATCAGCCAGAACTCTCCTTTGCAGAGGTCAGGCAAGGAGTCCAGATTTCGCCCGAGTCTGGATTCCCCGCTCTACCGGATACCCGCGCGGTGCGCAATCGCAGGACAAACGCACACAAGGATGCAACGGTGGAAGGCAGATAACAGAGAGGCTGAACCAGTATGCTGCCGGACACTTTCACATCTATCGATCAAGCCGTTTTCGTATCATACTGGGTGAAACTCATGGTACCGTCTGGCAACACATCAACCGTAGACCATTTCCGGGAGCTCAAGGGTGCAAGAATCGGTCGTAACCGGCGGCACAGACTCATCGACATCGTGATGCGCACCGTTGTACGGCTATCGGCGGCCGCGAAACCTGGGAAGACATCGAGGACTACGAGGACTTCAAGCTCGAGTGATCGAAGCGTCTTGTCGTGCCACCGCATGGGTACCCGGTGACGGCTCACCGGCGCGTGGAGAACCGCCTGCACTCGACGTTGGACATGAGCTTCCGTGAGGATGGGTCACGGATGCGAAGGCAATTCCGCGGAGAACCTCGCAATGGTGCGACGCCCGGCGCAGAGCATCATGAAGCGAGACACTCACTCCAAGCGCAGTCTCAAGGGGCGTGAACTGTCACGAATCCTGATGCTATACTCAGGCAAGTGCATACCTGGGAAGGTATTGCGCGGTATCTTCGATCAGCCGCTCGACACCGAGCTTCTTGCAGACCATCTGCAG
>SLST01000528.1 GCA_007130265.1 Spirochaetales bacterium | reverse complement strand
CGTCTCCGGAGGCGGTCTCCCCGTGTCCCGCCCGAGGCTGCGAGCCCTCCTGATCGTGTACGTGGTGATCGTCGTCCTCAGCTGTACGGCCGGTTGTTTCTACAGCTTCGTCGCGGACGTCTCCGTCTTTTGGCATGCATTCCTCTGTGCGTGATTCGTTGCTGCAAAAGTACCTATGCCCCTCGGCAACGTCAACCCGGGAGCCATACCCGGGCACATCGCGAGTGACCTCCGCCACTGGCGGTGCGAGTCTTCCGCGAGTCGATCAGCCTGCGCACACGATGGCCCGGCTGTTTAGTACTCTTTAGGAGAAATGGGAGCATTCGCATGAGTATCGTCCAACTCGAAGAGGTTCATAAGGTCTACCCGCTCGGGCAGACTGAGGTCCGGGCGGTCAACGGGGTAAGCTTCGCCATCGAACGCGGTGATTTCATCTCCATAGCGGGCCCGTCCGGGTCGGGCAAGTCGACGATTCTCAACCTGATCGGGTGCATCGATACCCCGACAAGCGGAGTCGTTCGCATTGATGGGACGCCGACCGGCGGACTGTCGGACCGGGCAATCACAACGCTGCGCCACGAGTTCATCGGGTTCATCTTCCAGAGCTTCAACCTGGTGCCCGTACTGAACGTATTCGAGAACGTTGAGTTTCCCCTCCTCCTCGGCAAGCAGGCCGCCCCGAAGAGGGAACGGCAGGAGTACGTCGACTTCCTCATCGAAGAGGTCGGACTCACCCGTTGGCGCGACCATCGTCCCGGCGAGCTCTCCGGCGGCCAGCGACAGCGTGTGGCGATCGCGCGCTCACTCGTCACCAAGCCGCAGATCGTCCTCGCGGATGAGCCGACCGCGAACCTCGACTCGAAGACCGGAGAAGCGATAATCGAACTGATGAAGAAGATCAACCGCGACCTCGAGACTACCTTTATCTTCAGCACGCACGATCCATCGATCGTCGGCATCGCCGACCACGTGATCCGCCTGCTCGACGGCAGGATTATCGAGAACGTGCGCAAGGAGCCCGTAGCAGCGAGCCTCAACGAGGAGGCGTGATGCCGTTACTGCTGCGCATCGCGCTTCGCAACCTGCTCGAACACCGTGGCAAGACGCTGATCATCGGGACGCTGGTGGCGCTGGGGGTCGTCGTGCTCATCGTCGGCAACTCGTTGATGGACACCGCTCGCGAGGGTATCGCGCGAGCCTTTGTCGACAACTATACCGGGGAAATCATGATCTCCGGCACCGCCGAAGGGCCGATCAGCCTCTTCGGCGTGCAGTCGGTCGGAGGTATCGACCCGACCCCGGTGCTGCCCGACTACCCGCGCATCATCGAGCTCATCGAGGCGGAGAACCGGATCACGGCATGGACGACGCAGATGACCGGATTCGGCTTCCTGAGACCGGAAGACGAGCGAATCGACGGGTTCCGCAACAGCACCCTGACCGTCCTGTTTGGTGCTGAGACGGAGAGCTACCGGACCACTTTTGACAATGTGCGGATCGTCTCAGGTCGATTTCTTCGCCCGGGTGAGCAGGGTCTGATGATCAGCTCCTCGCGTCTCAAGGAGCTCGAAGAGCGAGCATTGCGGGCGCTCGAGCGGGAGGAGATTGAGGTCGACTCATATCCCGTTTCGGTCGGCGACCAGATACGTATTATCGGCCTCACCAGCGACGGTCTGCCGAGCATCCGGGTCGTCCCTCTGATCGGTGTCTACGAAACGACCGGCATCAGCGAGGGAGTCGGTTTCGAACTCGTCAGCTATATCGATCCCCAAACCCTTCGCGCGATGCTTCGGCTCAACCTCGGCCGGGACCAGAGCGTCGAACTCGATCCCAGCGAGACCGAACTGCTCGACCGCTCGGATTCCCCGGGCGGCATGGATCTGGACGACCTGTTCGGCGAGAACACGGGGTTCGACGAGACTGCGGCAGTCGACGATCAGTTCGACTGGGACGACCTCGCCGGCAGCGCTTCACGCGCGCAGAGCATCGAACCTGAACCGGCCGCCGATCAGCGGATCGCCTCACAGACGTGGCACTACGTTCTGGCGAGGATGGGCAACCCCCGCCATACCAGCGCGACAATCGCCGATCTGAATCGCTCCTTCGCCGAGGCCGGCATTGACGCGCAGGCGGGAAACTGGGAAGTCGCCGCCGGACCGTTCGCTACGACGGCCGACGTCATCAGAACGGTCTTCAACGTCGCGATTATTGTCATCGGCGTGGTGGCGGTGATCATCATGACGAATACGCTGGTCATCTCGGTGATGGAACGCACGAGCGAGATCGGGACGATGCGCGCGCTCGGCGCGCAGAGAGGGTTTGTCCGCCGCATGTTCGTGTACGAGATCCTGGTGATCACGACCGTTTTCGGGATGATCGGCGTCGCCGGAGGACTCGGGATCATAGGGCTGCTTCACATCATAGGGGTCCCGGCGACCAACACCTTCCTGACCGTGCTGTTCGCAGGCCCCGAGCTCAGACCGGTGGCCTCCGCGATGAGCGTGTTTGGAGCGATTCTCATCGTCTGGGTTGTCGGCCTGCTCGCGCACCTGTACCCGGTTTCGGTCGCGCTTCGCATCGAACCGGTCCGCGCCATTCAACAGGAGTGAGCCGTGACGAAGATGATACTCATTGCGCTGCGAAACCTGAACCGACAGAAACGCCGCACCTATCTGCTCGGCGGGGCGATTGCCTTCGGAGTGGCGATCGTCACGCTGATCAACGGTTTCGCCGGCAGCTTCGTCGAGAACGTCAGCGAGAACTTCTCTCAGCTTCTCGCTGGACACATCTTCGTTCAGGGGCGCGAACGGTTGTCCGACGGAAGCGAGCGGCGGCTCATCGCCGATGATGCACTCCTGATCGGCACGATGAACGAGGTGATCAGACCACTGGTCACGTACACGAAACGCAGCGAGTTCAGCGGCGCCCTGATCTTTCAGGGAACCAGCGTCCGGCAGAACGTGGTTGGCGCGGACTGGGATCAGGAAGTGTTTCTGCGCGAAAGGCTCGTCCTCGTGGACGGCGCCTTCGAGAACATGCTGCGCCGCAACCGGGAGGGACTGCGCAACGGCATTATCCTGACCGAAACGATTGCCAGACGCCTGCGGGCGGAGATCGACGACCGGATCACCATACGAATGCAGACGGTCGACGGGCAGCAGAACGTCGGCGAGTTCACTGTCGCCGGCATCAGCTACGACCCGGGTCTGTTCGGCCAGCTTTCCGCCTACGCGGACCTCGGCTACGTGAATGAGCTTCTGCGTGTTCCCGACGGCAGCTACCAGACGCTCGGCATCTTCGTGCAGAACCTCGGGCAGATCGAGCAATGGGTGAACCGCTACTACGAGGCGCTCGAGGGGCGTGTGGATCTGTTCGAGCGCAGCGCCGCGGATGAGGACCGGGAGAACCCGGTCGCACAGCTCTTCCGCGAAACGACCGACGAAGAATGGGAGGGCACCCGGTACCGGGTGTACACTCTGAACGACATTCTCAGCGAGGTTGACCAGATCGTGGGACTGCTCAACCAGACCGCACTGGTCATCCTGATCGTGCTGTTCGTGATCATCATGGTCGGCATCACCAACACATTCCGGATGATCATGTACGAGCGGATTCGTGAGATCGGTACCATGCGTGCGCTCGGCATGCAGCGCGAACGGGTACTCGGCAACTTCCTGCTCGAAGCCCTCTTCCTGGCGATCGGCGGAGTTCTCGCCGGTCTCCTGGTTGCCGGTTCGGTCATGCTGGTGCTCAGCAGAATCTCCATGGGACTCGATTCGCCCATCTTCATCCTGCTGAAGAACGGCTACTTCACCTTCAGGGTCTCACTGCTGCAGGTGCTGATGAACACCGGAATCGTCGCTTCGCTGACGATACTGGCCGCGTTCCTCCCAAGCCGCAGGGCCGCCCGCATGGAACCGGTCGATGCGCTGCGGTCGGTATGAGGCAGCGACACCGAACAAAGGAGGCGTCCATGAGACGACTACTCATGCTGTTTTCGCTGGCGATGATCGCCGCGCCCGGATTCGCGGTATCTGCGGACTTCCAGGCGATGCTCAACGAGATCGATGAGCTGACCACATTCGCCGACGGGGACTTCTCCGCTGTGTACACGATCATCGCCGAGCGCCCGGGACAGGAGCGCGAGGTCACCCAGGCGCGTCTTTTCCGTCGTGATGCGAACGATCAGTTCCTGATTCTGATCCTGCAGCCGGAAGTGCAGCGCGGTCAAGGGTACCTGCAGATCGACGAGAACGTCTGGTTCTACGATCCGGAGAGCCGACGCTTTGAACGCACGACTATACGGGAGAGCGTTCAGGGGTCCGACGCTCAGAACGCCGACTTCAACCGGAACAGTTTCGGCAGTGACTATCGAGTAACAGATGCGCGTGAGGGCCGTCTTGGCACCTTCGACGTCTGGATCCTCGACCTCGCGGCCACGACCTCCGGCGTCGCCTACGACCGCGTCAGACTGTGGGTCCGCAAGGACGTGCCGCTCGTCCTCAAGCAGGAAGACTACAGCGTGAGCGGACGCTTGATGCGTACCAGCCTCTACCCGCGCTATGAGCGCGTAGGCGAGAAACTGCTGCCGAAGCAGGTGCTCATCGTGGACGAACTCGACGAAGGTCGACGAACCCAGCTGACGATGAGCGACGCGACGACCCGTCCGATCCCGGACAGCGTCTTCACCAGGGCGTATCTCGAGCGGGTCAGCAACTAGATGCCAGGATATCGCGCCGCCCGGGCCGCACTCGCGCCTCTTGTGTTCGCGATCATCGCCACAGCCGGCGCATACGCCGAAGACGACATCTTCGAGGATCCGTTCAGGATCGAGGAGGAGCAGGAAGACGAGGAAGGCGAGGCATTGGACCCCGACGATTTCGACTCGTTCTTTCTCGACGAGGAGATGATCGACGTAGCCGACGAGTCGCTCATGAGCGAGAGTCCGCAGGACGATCTGCTGCGCACCGAAGGCGTTCGGTGGGGCGGCCGGGTACGAGGCTCGATCAGCTCCGACTGGACCTGGAGTGACGTCTGGACGCCCGACTTCGTCCTCCACGAGCCCGATACCAACACGCTCACCCCGTCACTGGCCGCGGACCTCTTCTTCGATGCCAGGCCTCGAACCGATTTTCGCGCGTACGGCAAGCTCAGGATCGAGACCACGACCCAAGCGAGTCCAGACTTCGCAATCACCGCCGATGCGCTGACGGGAGTGACGCTGCCGGATGGCTTGACCGCCGAAGAGGATGAGGACGGCAATATCGTCGTCAGAGACGAGAGCGGAACGGTCCTCTTCACGATCGAAGCGGAGGACCTCGAGCAGACCGACGCTCCTGCTACGGGAGCGCCCCCGGCGCTCGACATCTCCGTCTTCGAACTGTTCTCGGACTACACGTGGCGCGAGGCGCTCTTCTTCCGTTTCGGCAGACATACGATCAAGTGGGGAACCGGGTACTTCTTCAGTCCGGCCGACGTGCTGAACCTCACCGCCATAGACGCCGAAGACCCGACCGCCGATCGGCTTGGCCCGGTTTCACTGCGCGCGCTCTACCCGTTCGGGCTCACCGGAAACGCGTACCTCTACCTGATAACCAATGCCGGCGCCGGGGTGCTCGACGTGGCCGTCGCGCCGAAGGTCGAGTTCGCGGTCGGACGAGGCGAGGTCGGGCTCGGCGCCTACTACCAACGGGCGCTCGCCCCCCGTCTGATCGCGCTTTCCACCGCATCGATCGACGACGTCGACCTCTTCGCCGAGGCCGTCGTGGTGTGGGGCTCTGACCGGGTATTTGTTTCGGCGGCGAACGACGGCCACGAAGACCTCGTACTCCGGACCTACGAAGTCGACGATCGGGCGTTCCTCCAGACAACCGTAGGCGCGCGGTACCTGCACGAATGGGAGAGCGGAGTATCGATGGCAGTGATTGGGCAGTACTTCTACAACGGCGAAGGCTACGATGGTTCGGTTCCCGGACTGCTGCCCGCGGCCGCCGAGCTCCTGCTGAACCCGACGCTCAATGCCGACTATCGTGCTCCCAACGACCGTCCCGAAGCCTATGAGGCCCCGCCGACGCTCGGATTCACCGACCTGACCAACTGGGGGCGCCACTACGGCGCGATAACCGCGTCGGTCTCAGACCTGTTTGCGCAGGGACTCTCGCTGTCGGTTCTGGGGCTGGCAAACATCAGCGATCGCTCCGGCGTCCTGATCCCGGCAATCCGGTACCAGTTCCTCGAGGCATTCTCTCTCGGGCTCTCAGCGAGATTCACCTTTGGCCCGGAAGACGGAGAGTTCACCGACCCGTCCGCACTCTTCCTCGGGGGTGCGGCCACCCCAACCTTCGGTCTGACCTTGACGCTTGCTGCGCCGGGGGGAGCATTCTGACCGACCGCGAAGCCGGCGGCGACCGCCTACTTCGCGGCAAGCTCGAGGATGAGCTCAACCTCTCCGCGTGACAGGCTCGTCGCCCGCGCGATTTCATCAACGTTCCAGCTCTGTCTCGCGAGCTTGATCACCGTATCGCGCGTGGTCACCGGCGGCGCACCGTCGCCCTTCTTCCCGCCCTTGTGCTCCTGCTTCATCAGCGCGCCGAGCAGTTTGACCTGCTCCTCGGCCTCGCGCTGCACTTCCTCGAGACGAGTCTCGGTTCTCGCGAGCCATTCGCGTGCCTGATTGAGATGCTCCATTCGTTCTTCGATCTCTTCAAGCGTCCGGTCGAGCAGCGCGAGTTGCTTGACCGCCCCATCGGCATCGCGCTTATTCGCCGCCAGCTGCGATAGCCTTCCGGAGAGCTCTTCGATCTTCTCCGGAACAACGTTTATCTGCGTCGTGATCTCACCGAGCCTCGCCTCGATCTCCTGCAGGCTCTGGAAGTTCTTGTCCACACCTTCGGTCGTGAGGTCAAGAATGGAACGCTTCTTCT
>SLST01000186.1 GCA_007130265.1 Spirochaetales bacterium | reverse complement strand
CGTCGTCACCGCGCCTTCGAGATTTCCCATGAGAAAGTCGACGCCCTGCATGAGCGGAAGCACGTCGCTGAAGACGACCTCGAGCCCGTCGACGCGGTCGAGGAGTTCGGTCACCCCGCGCGCGACCATGAGGTCGCCCACCCCGCCGATCCACCCGACCCGAGGCGGCCTGGCAGTCGTCTCCGGCACGCCGAGGAACCAGCTCCAGAGCGCCGCAAGACGCTCGTCGTCCTCCTCGAGACCGGTCGCGAGAGGGTTGAACTCGAGCACGATCTGCTCGACGAAGGGGTAGTCGGGGTCGTCGGCGTAGCGGCCGGCGGCGGCGATCGCCGAGTACGGCGGGCCTATCTCCGCGAGCGGCAGCAGGTCCTCGCGCGCGATGGTCGCTTGCCGCTGCGTCGCCCTGCGCCTCCCCGGGGCGGGCTGCATCGTCTCCCACAGCGGGATCTGCGGCGCGAGCCAGACCGCTTCGAGCACGCGACGGGCCGGCACTTCAGGCTGCGCACGCTCGACTGCGGAGTCGAACAGAGGACCGACGAGGCGTACGATCCGGAACGCCGGCTCGTCCGGCGTGGACTGCTCGTCGGCAGGAATAAACCCGTCGGGCAGCGGATGGGTCGCGAGAAGCTCCTCCCACAGCGGGTCGGCCTGAGGGGCGACCCCCACACCCCAGGGCGCGGGGGGGGAGCACGAGACGAGGACGGCGAGGATCGCGGAGAGCATCGTGGCCAGGGCGGGGGTCGGGAGCCTTCTCATCGTGCGCAGAACGTACCAAGGAGGCGCGCGAAGGGAAACCGCTCCCGTAGTCGAGTAGTGAAGCGCGGTGCTCTTTCCTCCCGTAGAGACCCCCTGAGGGGGGCTAATGAAAAGGACGATGAGCCTGGGCCGTGCCGCGCTCCTTCTGGCGGCCGCACTCCTGTTCACCGCCGGGACGATCACGGTGACCGTGGTCGAGGTCATCCCCGGGTACCAGTTGGTCAGGACCGCGCATACGGTGACCGTCTCGGACGACGGCACCTACCGCACGACGATCGTGAGCGCGCACGAAATCGTCACGGTGGGCGGACCGAATGAGGGGCACCGCGAGTACGTGCCGGACCGGACCACGACGGTCGAAAGCCCGGACGGAGTCGTACAGGCGACGACGAGCATCGTTCCTGCCCGGGTCATCCAGACCGCCCCGCCAACGACAACGGTGCGCACGGCCACCGTCACCTATGATTCGTCCCACCGCCTTGAGACGCTCGTCGAGGCCTCGTCGTTCGACTCTTCGGTCGGCGGCACGCATGTTCCGGCGGTGGAAGCGCACGTGGAGGGGGCCGTCGGCCCGGCGCTCGAGGCGACCGCATCCGACCTGACCGCGATGGAGCAGGACGCCCTGCGCGGTGCGCAGGAGGTAGACCGCGAGACCCTTGGCGCGAACGCGAAGATCGTGGGGGACCCCGTGTCGGTAGCGACGGGTGAGCTCGTCATCGGTGAGTCCGATCTCGTCCTCACAGCCGGTACGATCTCACTCGACCTGCGACGAACGCACCGCACGGGTCACGCGACAGACGGCTCTCTGGGCCGCGGATGGGTCTCTCCGCTCGACAGCGCCATCATCTTTGGTCAGACACCCGGGATCGTGGAAGGGTACAAAAGGGCCCTCGCTGCCAAAAAGGAGATCGAGACGGCACGGCGGGACCTCATCGACGCTCTGCCGGCTCTGGTCGACCAGACGACGAGGCCGTACCAACAGCGCCGGGCGGCAGCGCTTTCGGCCGCCGCGAACGCCCGGCAGCTCGCCTCGGCGCTCGCGCGCGTGCGGTACACCGGGGAACTCGCCGACGCGGTGATGGCCGAGGTGGACCTGCAGCGTCGAGCGGCGCTCCGGGTCGCTCAGGACCTCGAGGCCTTTGCGCGACAGATGGACGCCGCGATCGAGCGCGTCGCGAGCGAGACCACCGCCGCGCTGACCGGCGCGCTCGATCGCGCGAGGACGCAGATCGCGGCGATCGTCGCCGAGATCGCCGCAGAAGCGCGCCTCAGCGCCGAACACGCGCAGGCGAACAGCCGGTTCGCGACCGGACTGCCCGCCTCGCTGCGAGAGTTGGGAACCGGCGCGCTGACGGTCGTGGGGACCGACGGCGTGCCTCGCCGGTTTCGCACGGAAGATGGCGGATACGTGGCGGCCGAGCCGACGCGCGAGTCGCTGCGACGCGATCCGGACGGGGGCTTCACCCTCGTCGAGCCGGACGGGGTGGAACGCCGGTACGGCGCCTGGGGCGAGCTACGCGCGATCCACGATCGCAATGGAAGCGGGTTCACGTTCGACTACGACCATGCCGAGCGTCTGGTGCAGATCACCGACACGCGCGGACGGGAGACGCAGCTCGCCCGTGACGGCTCGGGGAGAATCGTCTCGCTCTTGGCGCCAGACGGCGCCCGCACACGGTACGCCTACGACGAGCATGGGAATCTCGCCGCGGTCACCGACCCGATGGGCGACCGAACGACGTACTCGTACGACGGAAGCGGGCTTTCGCACCGGATCGTCGCGATCGGCAGACCCGACGGGTCCGCGCGGCGGTACTCGTACGCGGTGATCCGCGGACGGTGGCGGGCCGTGGAGACGGTTGACGAAGAGGGGGCCGTCGAACGGTTCGACTTCTCGTCACCGGGTCGGACCCGCTTCACGAACCCGGGCGATCTCACATGGACCTACCACTTTGACGCGCGTAACCGCACGGTACGCGTGGATCACCCGGGGGGCGCGCACGAAGAGTTCGTCTACGACTCGAGCGACCGGGTGGTCGGGCGCGTGGATCGAGGCGGAGGGCGCACGAGGTACGAGTACGACGGCCGCGGCAATCTCACGGCAATACGGCACCCGGACGGGACGGTTGAGGCCCAGGTCTGGAATGCCGACGACCTGCTCGTCGCCCGGACCGACCGTCGCGGACTCATCACGCGCTACGAGCACGACGCGCGGGGAAACGTCACGGCGGTCACCCACCCTGACGGTACGCAGGACCGGTACCGCCGTGTCGCCGCGGGCCCGGCGGCCGGCGCTCCTGCGGCCTATACAGATCGGCGCGGAAACGTCGTGACCTACACGTACGACGAGCTGGGATTCCTCGCGCAGGCGGCTGACCGCGAAGGTGCGCTCGTGCGCCGGACGAACGACGCGCTCGGCCGCCCGCTGATCGTAGAGGACGGGACGGGCTCCCGCACCGTCTACGCCTACCGTGACGACGGGCTCCTCGAGTCGGTTGCCGGCCCGGACGGGCATACCGTTCGTTACGGCTACAGTGCCCGCAAGGACCTCGTGGCCGTGGACGAAAACGGCCGGCTCACCACGATCGAGTACGACTCCCGCCACCTGCCGGTCGCACAGACCAATGCCGCGGGCGAACAAATCCGCAACGAATGGAGACCCGACGGTCTCCTGGTCGCCGCAGAGATCCATGAGGCCGACGGGAGACTCGCGATGCGAACCGAATACGCGTACGACGCATCCGGCCACCGCGCCGCTGTCTCCGTCCCGGCGATCGCATCCACGATCAGCTACGAGCACGACGACAATGGCCGCCTCTCGGCCTCGACCGGTCCCACGGCGATCAGGAGCGAGTACACGACCTCCTTCGACGGCCGGATCACCTCAGCCGTCCGGCTCGCCGGATCACACCGGCTCGAGGAACGCTACGAGTACTACCCCGACGGCCCGCTGCGGTCGTTTACCGACGCGTCGGGAGCGCGATGGACCTGGAGCCATGATCCGGTCACCCGCACGATCGTCGAGACCGGCCCGGATGGGTCGCGTCGTGCGATCGTCCGGCTCGACCCGTACGGCCTGCCGCTCGAAACCACCGACGCTACGGGGCGCACCACCGGCTTCACCTACGACGCGCGCGGGCGGCTCACGGTGGTGCGGAACCCCCTGCACCGGGAGGTCGCCTACTCCTACGACGCGGCGGACCGGCTGACGGCGATGACCGACGGCGAAGGGTCGACGTGGCGGTTTTCCTACGACAGGCGCGGGCGCGTGACGGCCGCCACCAACCCGGACGGCTCGGTCAGGGAACAGTGGTACGCCGAGGATGACGCGACGGTTGTTCTCACCGACGAGACCGGCGTCTCCACGCGGTTCGAGTACGACGCGGTCGGCAGGCTCGTCGCGCGCGTTACCCCGGACGGGGCGGCGGCACGCTGGAGCTGGTCCGCGCTCGGGACGGCGACTGAAGTCACCGACGCCACGGGCCGAACGGCGCGGGTCATGCTCGACGGCGCAGGCCGCATGGTCGGCCGCGCAGACCCTGCCGGCGAGATCTCGAGGTACGAGTACGACGCGGCGGGCAATCTGCTCGCCGCCACTGATCCGACCGGGCGGTCGACGCAGTACCAATACGACGAGCTCGGGCGGCTGACGGCAATCGAACGTGCGGGTGAGACGCTCTCTCGCTACGCGTACGACGCGAGGGGCAATCTGATCGCGGAGTACGACGGTCTCGGTGGAGCGCACCGGTACGAGTACGACGAGCTCGGGCGGCTTGCCCGTGAGATCAGCCGCGCCGGCGCCGTCAAGGGCTATCGCTACGATGCGGCCGACCGCGTCGTCTCGGTCGTCGACTTCAACGGCGTTGAGGCGCGTTCCTCCTACGACCGCGCGGGTCGCCTTGCACAGGTCGTCTACTCCGACGGTTCGTTCCTGCGCTACGCCCGCGATCGTGCGGGTCGCATCACGAGTGCCGAGAACCGCCACGATCTGCTGCGCTTCGCCTACGATCGGCTCGGCCGGATCGACTCGGCCAGCTCGGCTGCCACGTCTACCCACTTCCGCTACTCCCACGATGCGGCCGGACGCGTGGCCGAACGCTGGGATGCGGAGCGCGGAAACCGCACCGAGTACCTCTACGACGACCGGGGACTGCTCGCCGGCGTCGACGATTCAGCGGCCGGCTACACCCGGATCTCCTACGACGAGGCGGGCCGACGAACGCGTGTCCGCGCACCGAACGGCGTGACCACCACCACGCGCTTCGATGCCGCGGGGCGGATCGGGGCAACCGTGGTCACCGACGGCGCCGGTCGTCTGATCGACGGGGTCGCGGTGGTTCGCGACGCCGCCGGCCGGCGCATCTTCGATATCGACCATGAGGGCGCGGTCACCGCGTACGCGTACGACGCCGCGGGGCGGCTGTCTCGCGCGAGCTATCCGTTTGACGGTCCAAAGCGAGAGGCCGACCTGGATGCGGCCCTGGCACTCGGTCTTTCCGTGAACGCCCCGAGCGGGGCGCGTCGGCTCAATGACTACCTCGACGCCGGCAGCAACGAGGCGGCAGCGATCAGCGACGCCTATCGCGCGCTTGGCCCGCTCAGCAAGACGGACGTCAATCCGCACCAGCAGATCTGGACCGAGCGCTTCTCGCACGACGCGGCCGGCAACCGGTCGGCCTGGTCAACCGACTGGGGCGAGGCGCGGTATACGTATGACGACGAAGGTAGACTTGTGACCGCCGGCGGGGTCGCGTACAGTTACGACATGGCGGGGAACCTCACGGAGGAGCGCGGGCCCCAGGGCGTGAAGAGTTTCGAGTATGCGGCCGGAAATCGGGCTGCATCGGTGCGCACGGACGCGGCCACGGTCACCTACGCCTACGACCCGCTCGGCCGCCGGATCTCGCGCACGGCGATCGAGCACTCGACGGCTGCCTCGCCTTCGGGTGCCGGCGCAGCCGGCCTGCGCAAACCAACGGGTTCCCACGAGGTGCGCCACTCGGTCTTCCAGTACGACGGTGCGGCGTTCGCGGTGGCCTCCCGCGAGGAGCGTCTCGTCACGGGTCTTCTCACCGTCGACGTCGACGAGCTGGCGAAGCCCAAGGCCGACGGCGGACGGTACCGTTCCCACGCGCCCGGGGACCTGCTGCACGACCTGCATGCGGCGGAGTCCGATCGCTTCACTGAGGTCTCCCTGGCAGGGAGGGCTGTCGCGGTGACGGGGCCGGACGGCTCACGCTACCTGAGCCACGACGTACTCGGGTCGCCCCGCCTCGCCACGGGCGCTTCCGGCGCGATCGTCGATCGGTTCGTCTTCGATGCGTACGGTTCCTCGCTCACCGGCTCACTCGGCCCGCACCAGCCCTACGGCTACAACGGAAAGCCGCATGACCCGATCTCCGGCCACTACGACTACGGTTTCCGTGACTATGCCCCGCTCCTTGGGCGGTTCGCCACGCCCGACCCCATCAGGCACGGCGCGAACTGGTACGTCTACGTCAACGCGGACCCGGTCAACTTCGTCGATCCGCTTGGCCTCGCGCCGGTGGGCGACCTTGAGGCCGCCGGGGGTGCGATGCTCCCGCCCCAGGCCTCCGAACTCCCGGCGTCCTTCAGCCCCTCCACACCGTTGGGCTCCTCCGGCGCGAACTGGGAGAATCAGCTCCTCGAGTACGGCCACGTACCATCGCGCGATGAGTCACGTGCGGCCGCGCTCGTGGCCGCCCAGGACCGGGTCATGCAGGACCCGTGGCTCGCCCCGGGCGGCGGGGGGCCGCTGCGATTGGCACCAGACCCGCGCCACACGTGGTGTAACCAGGCGACCTGCGCCGTCGCCAAGGCGGTCGGCATCGATACGAGGTTTCTGACCGGCGGCAAGGACCGCTACAACTCGACCGCAAACGACATCGGCGAACGGCTCGCCCTCCAGGCGTCCTGGGTCACCTCACCCGACCACCGAACAGTGTTCGAGGTGACAGCCCCCGAAGCCCAAGCCCTTGCCAACCGCGGAAACCTCGTGGTCGCGTCCTGGATCAACCCCACCGGAAAATCCGGCCACGTCGCCACCATCCGCCCCACCCACGGGGCGTTCGATGCGGAACTCGGACCATCGGTTGCACACGTTGGTCGCACCGTGGGGATTCGGACCGCCGTACAAGCTTTTGGAATTGGACT
>SLST01000541.1 GCA_007130265.1 Spirochaetales bacterium | reverse complement strand
TGGGCGCGGAGGCGATCGGGATCGGGCGGGGCCAGCCGGCGTGGTGGCTCTCCCAGCTCGGTCGGATTCGGCTCAACAAGGCGATGTGGGTCCTCTACTCGGGACTGCGCTACGACGAGGAGCTGCTGTCGCGCTTCGCGGCCTCGATCCGCGACGAGGACGTCCGACAGGTGCGCGCCTTCGTGAGCCGCTTTGGTCTGCCGCCCACGAGACGGTGAGGGGCGTCCATGCCCGAGCGCCTGGACGACGAACGCCGACGCTGGGAGAAGTCGACGCTTGAACGCACGCTGAGCCGTTTTCCCGAACGGCGCGAATCGTTCGTCACCGGAAGCGACGCTCCCGTTGATCGGCTCTACCTCCCCGGCGATCTCAGCGACGAGACCTACCTCGAGCGGACCGGCTTCCCGGGAGAGTATCCGTTCACCCGGGGGGTCCAGCCGACGATGTACCGGGGGCGCCTCTGGACGATGCGCCAGTACGCGGGGTTCGGGACCGCCGTCGAGTCGAACCGACGCTACCGATACCTTCTCGAGCAGGGGCAGACGGGCCTCTCGGTCGCCTTCGACCTGCCCACGCAGATCGGCTACGACTCCGACGATCCCATGGCCGCCGGCGAAGTGGGCAAGGTGGGGGTCGCGATCGACAGCCTCGCGGACATGGAGCTCCTCTTCGACGGAATCCCGCTCGACCAAGTGTCCACATCCATGACGATAAACGCACCCGCTTCGATCCTGCTCGCCATGTACCTCGTGGTCGCGGAGAAGCAGGGCGCTCCCCGCTCGGAGCTGCGCGGGACGATCCAGAACGACATCCTCAAGGAGTACGTCGCGCGCGGAACGTACATCTTCCCGCCCGAGCCGTCGATGCGGCTCATCACCGACACCTTCGCCTTCTGCACGGCCGAAGTCCCCGAGTGGAACACGATCTCCATCTCCGGCTACCACATCCGCGAGGCCGGAAGCGACGCGGCTCAGGAGATGGCCTTCACGCTCGCGAACGGGATCGAGTACGTGCGGGCAGCCACCGCCGCGGGCCTCGACGTGGACGGGTTTGCACGTCGGCTCTCATTCTTCTTCAACTCGCACAACGACCTCTTCGAGGAGGTCGCCAAGTACCGCGCCGGGAGGCGGATCTGGGCGCGGATCATGAAGGAGCGCTTCGGCGCGACCGACCCGCGGAGCATGATGCTGCGGTTCCACACGCAAACCGGCGGGGCGACCCTCACCGCGCAGCAGCCGGACAACAACATCGTGCGCGTCGCGATCCAGGCGCTCGCGGCGGTCCTCGGCGGCACCCAGAGCCTGCACACCAACTGTCGCGAGGAGGCGCTCGCGCTGCCCACCGAAGCGTCGGTTCGACTGGCGCTGCGCACCCAGCAGATCCTCGCGCACGAGTCCGGCGTCGCCGAGACGGTCGACCCGCTCGCCGGGTCGTACTACGTGGAGGCGCTCACCGACCGCATGGGGGAGGAGGCGCTCGGCTATCTCGAGAAGATCGAGGAGCTCGGCGGGATGATCCCCGCGATCACGCAGGGCTACGTCCAGCGCGAGATCCAGGAGGCCGCTTACCGCCGCCAGAAGGATGTGGAGAGCGGGGAGCGCGTGGTCGTTGGCGTGAACGCCTACCGCAGCGAGGAGCAGCCGCCGACCGGGCTCCTTCGCGTCGACCCGGCGGTGGAAGAATCACAGCGCGAGCGGATCGCCAAGGTGCGCCGGGAGCGCGATGGGGGCGAGGTCGACCGAAGCCTCGAGGCGCTTCGCGACGCGGCGAAGACGCCGGGCGAGAACCTGGTGCCGCCGGTGCTCGAGGCGGTGCGGGCGTACGCGACGTTGGGAGAGATCTGCCGGGTGCTCCGCGACGAGTTCGGCGAGCACCGGGAGACGATCGTCCTATGAAGAAGCCCGGCGAGAAGAAACCCGGCCCCTGCCGCATCCTGATCGCGAAGCCGGGACTCGACGGCCATGACCGCGGAGCGAAGTACATCGCGCGGGCGCTCCGGGACGAGGGGTACGAGGTGATCTACACCGGGATCCGCCAGACGCCCGAGGCGATCGCCGCCACCGCCGTTCAGGAGGACGTGGGGTTCGTCGGCCTCAGCCTCCTCTCCGGGGCGCATAACGAGCTCTTTCCCCGCGTGATCGACCTGCTGCGCGAACAGGGCGCCGACGACATCGTCGTCTTCGCCGGCGGCATCATCCCTGAGGAAGATCACCCCCACCTGAACGAGATTGGCGTGCGGGCGATCTTCGGTCCCGGCTCGGTCATGAAGGACATCGTCGCCTTCATCGAGAGCTGTCGGTAGCCCATGGACCCTGCGGACCGCATCACGGCAGCCGTTCTCGCCGGTGAGCCGCGCGCCGTTGCCCGCGCGATCTCGCTCGTCGAGAACCGGGATCCGGACGCGAGACTGCTCATCGACCGACTCTACCCGCACACCGGCCGCGCCGTGCTCATCGGGGTCACCGGCAGCCCGGGCTCGGGCAAGAGCACGCTCGTCGACCGTCTGATCGCCCGCGAGCGCGCAGCCGGACGCACCGTGGCCGTGATCGCGGTCGACCCGAGCTCGCCCTTCACCGGCGGCGCCATCCTCGGCGACCGGCTGCGGATGCAGGACCACGCGACCGACCCCGGGGTCTTCATCCGCTCGATGGCCTCGCGCGGCTCGCTCGGGGGACTCACCGCGGCGGCCGGCGACGCCGTGCGCGTCCTCGATGCCGCCGGCTACGACACGGTGCTCATCGAGACGATTGGTGTGGGCCAGAGCGAGATCGACGTCGTTGAGCTCGCCGACCTCATCCTGCTCGTCTTCATGCCCGGCGCCGGCGACGAGATCCAGGCGCTGAAAGCCGGCGTCATGGAGATAGGCGATATCTACGTTATCAACAAGGGCGACCTGCCGGGAGCGAAGAAGCTGCGCCTCGAGGTGGAGTACGTGCTGTCGCTCGGCGGCTCCGGGGCCAGGAGATCGACAGAGACCGTAAAGACGGGATCGGTCGGCCGACCGGCTGGGGCTGCGCCGAGCTCCGGTCCTCACGCGACGGAACCCGGCCCCCGCGGCGAACCCCATCTCCCCGCGACGGACGCCGGCCCCTCCGGCGAGGCGCACCGCCCCCCCGCGACGCATCCTGGGCCCGCGGCGCATGCAGATCCCCCGGCGTACGCGCCCACCCACCGCCGGCGGCGCGTCCTCACGACCGACGCGCTCCACAACCGCGGCATCGACGAGCTCTGCGCAGCGATCGCCCACCGCCTCGCCGCCGACCGCTGCGACGGATCGTTCGAGGCCGGACGCCGCCGCCGCGTCGAGCTCCAGCTCGAGGCGATCATGCGCGCCCGCCTGCACGAGGTGATGGACGCGAGGCTCGAGTTCGCGCGGCAACTTCCCGACTGGGTTGACCAGGTATGGCGGAACAAGATCGGACCCTACGCGCTGGTGGACCGGCAGGTAGAGCGGTTCCTTGCCGGCGCAACCACCGGCGCGACCGACAGCCCTACAGGGTGTCCGGAAGGTAACGAAAAGGAGGACCCATGATAGAAAGAGTCAACCACATCGGGATCGCCGTGGCATCGCTTGACGATCAGGTCCGGTTCTACCGGGACACCCTCGGACTCACCTACCTCGGAACCGAGGAGGTGTCCGACCAGAAGGTGCGCGTCGCCACGTTTCGCGTGGGCGAGGTGACGATCGAGTTGCTCGAACCAACCGAGCCCGAGAGCCCGGTCGCACGCTTCATCGCGAAAAACGGCGAAGGGCTCCACCACATCTCGTACCACGTCGACGACCTCGAAGCACAGATCGCCCACGTCGTCGCGAAGGGCGTCGACATGATCGACCCCATCCCGCGCCCCGGAGCGCACGGCACCCGGATCGCCTTCATGCACCCGCGCTCCTCCGGCCGCGTCCTCACCGAGCTCACCGAGGGGTAGCGGCTGTCAGCCGTACCGTGGTGCCCTTCCAGGAGAGCGTCCCGTCGGCCTCCATCCGGCGAAGCACGCGCGAGAGGGTTTCCGGTGTGGTCGCGATCGCGGCGGCAACTTCCCTCTTTGTGAGATCCATCTCGTACACCGCGCGATGTCCGTACCGCTCTTCCAGGAGACGGACGAGACGCTCACGTACATCGCAGCTCGAGAGTACGTAGACCTGCCGGCCCAGGAACCGGACCTTGCGCATGACGGTCGCCAGGAAGTCACGACGAAACGACTCGTCTTCGAGCAGCGTGTGGACGCGCGCAGCCGGAATCTCGACGACCTCGGAGTCCTCGCGCGCCTCGGCGGTTACCGGGTAGACGTCGCTCTCGAAGAGGACGACCTCAGCGAAGAGCTCGCCGGGTCGCACCATATGCAGCACGGCTTCGCGATCGCCGTGATCAGACCGGAAGAGCCGTACGCTGCCGCTCGCGAGCACGTACACGATGGTCGCGCGCTCTCCTTCGGCGAAGAGTCGCTCACCCTTCGCCAGCCGACGCAACCGCCCTTCTGCGGTGAGTAGCTCGAGTGACTTTGGTGGGAGCTCGCCAAGGAGGTCATTCCGGCGAACGGCGGTCGTGATTTCCACTAAGAATCCCTCGCGGACTTGACCCAGGTCAAGGATCGTCCGCCCTGCATCATGGTACCATGCGAGAACCTACCGATTCCCACCATCTCAGCCAAGCCTTCGGGCAGGAGGATCAACTATGAGCATGTTCTGTTTTCAGTGCCAGGAAGCCGCGAAGAACACCGGTTGCACGACCCGCGGCGTATGCGGCAGAGAGGAGGTCACTGCCAACCACATGGACGTTCTCGTCTACAATCTGAAGGGGCTCGCCTGGCTCGCCGGACGGAAGGCCGCCGCCGGTCAGACGATTGTCTCCGACGCCGCTTTCATCACTCGCGGCCTGTTCGCGACGATCACGAACGCCAATTTCGACACCGACCGGATCATCGCGCTCACCTTCGAGGCAATCGAGCGCAAACGAGCGCTGCTCGAAGCCGGTGATCCGGGTGAGAACCTTCCGCCGGAGGTCTCATTCGAGGCAGGCACCGTGCCCGAGCTCGAGGCTCTGTTTCCCGAGGCTTCCGTCCTCGCAACCCGGGACGACGACATCCGATCGCTTCGTGAGTTCATCGTCTATGGGCTGAAGGGCATCGCCGCGTACGCCGACCACGCGTCAACCCTCGGGTACGAGGACGAAGAGATCTCCAGAGAGATCGTGACGGAGCTCGCCGCCACCATCGAAGATCGCTCGATCGAGGAGCTGACGCAGGTCCTCATAGACACCGGCAATACGGCCGTGAAGACGATGGCGCTCCTCGATTCGGCGAACACGGGCACGTACGGGCATCCGGAGATCACGCACGTCAACCTCGGCACTCGAGATCGTCCCGGCATCCTGATCTCGGGACACGATCTCAAGGATATGGCCGAGCTGCTCGAGCAGACGAGAGACACCGGCGTGGACGTCTACACGCACTCGGAGATGCTGCCCGCGAACTACTATCCCGCCTTCAAGAAGTACGATCACTTCGTGGGCAACTACGGCGGGTCCTGGTACGAGCAGGGCACCGAATTCGCGAGCTTCAACGGTCCAATCCTCATGACGACCAACTGCATCACGCCGGTCCGGCCCGCCTATCGCGATCGCATCTTCACGACCGGCATGGCCGGTTACCCGGGCGTGCCGCACATTGCCGACCGCGAGGACGGCAGGCCCAAGGACTTCTCACGCGTAATCGAGCTCGCGAAGCGCTGTGACCCGCCCGAGCAGATCGAAGAGGGCGAGATCGTCGGCGGCTTTGCGCACCATCAGGTGGAGGCGCTCGCGGACCAGGTCGTAGACGCCGTGAAGTCGGGCGCGATCAGGAAGTTCGTCGTGATGGGCGGCTGCGACGGGCGGATGAAATCCCGCGAGTACTTCGCCGACCTCGCGAAAGAGCTTCCCCGCGATACCGTGATCATGACCGCCGGATGCGCGAAGTACCGGTACAACAAGCTCGACCTCGGTGACATCGGCGGGATCCCGCGCGTGCTCGACGCCGGCCAGTGTAACGACTCGTACTCGATCGCGGCGATCGCGCTCAAGCTCAAGGAGCTCTTCGAGCTCGACGACATCAACGATCTCCCCGTCGACTTCGCGATCGCATGGTACGAACAGAAGGCGGTCTGCGTGCTTCTCGCGCTCCTCGCACTCGGCTTCAAGGGCGTTCGGATCGGTCCCACGCTGCCGGCCTTCGTCTCAGACACCGTGAAGGCGACAATCGTCGAGGCCTTCGATCTGAAGGCGACGAGCGACGTGAAGAGCGACCTCGCCGCAATCGTCGGCTGAGCCGGGGCCCCGGAAAGGGGGGAGCGCCCGGCCTCTCCCGGCCCGCGCCCATCCCTTCCCCGTCCGCCGGCCTGCTGCGGCTCCCCCTCGCTCCAGCCTCACCGGGACGGCGGCGCTCACCGGGCTGATCGCCCTGCGCCGCCTTTCGGCTTGTGCTACCCCCACCGTGCCACTCGCCGCCCCGCTCACCCGGCCGGCCTCATCGCCAACGCGCTCGAACACGGGCACGTCGTATCCGTCCTGACAGCGGTGGACTCGGACGAGCCGGCCCGCGTCGGTCGCGGCACCCACCTGACGGCGATGAACATCGGGCTGGACAGTCGTCGGCCCCTACCGCGGTCCCTGTCTGTGCACCGCCGGTGGACGCCGTTCGGCGCGCCTGCTATGCTGCTCCCGTGTTCACTCCAGGCAGGTCTACCGATCCGACCGATGCGCTCGGCGCCTGGGATATTGGTGGCTTCTCGCTCGAGTTGTACGGCGGTGGCATGAGCTCGACCACGTGGCGGGTCGCCTCGGACGCCGGGATCTTCGTCGCAAAGACCGGCGACGCGACGCCGCAGTTCGAACGAGGGTTGGTAGCGTCCGCCGAGGTCGCAACGGCTGGAGTGCCCGCCGGCGCGCCGGTGCC
>SLST01000432.1 GCA_007130265.1 Spirochaetales bacterium | reverse complement strand
CGGCCACGAGCGCCCGCTCCGCGCCGGCAACGCCGCCGCGCTGCCGACGCCGGACGACTCCGAGGTCGACGAGCAGGTTGAGGATGACGTGGTGGATGGCGTCGATCGACTGCGTGGATGTCGTCACGTCGGGCAGGCGAAGCGAACGGTGCAGGCTTCCCGTCCGGCCGCTGGCCCCGCCAAAGCGCAGGAACCTCCGGGTATTCCCCTCGTAGTACTCGCGAACACGCAGGTGATCGGCCATGAGCGCATTGTCACGGGTTTGCCCGTGGAAGTCGAGCAGAAATGAGCTTACGAGTCGCCTTTCGGCGATTTGCCTCTCACGTTTTTGGCCTTATTATAGGGACGTGATTTCCTTTGGGTCCGGGCTCCGGCTCAGCACGAAAACCTCCGTTCCGGGCGACCTGCTCGTACGCGTCATGGGCGGCGTGTTACACAGCGGGGCCGTTTTTGACCGCGGGTATCGTCGTTGGGGGTTTGCGCATGCGGGAATGCTCACGGCGCTCGTGCTGCTCGCCGAGTTCGACGCGCTTTTCCCGTACTCGGCTGCGCTGCTTGCCGCATGGATCGGGGGCGCGGTTTCCGTGCTCTACCGGTTCGCCCGGAAAACCCATCCGGACGGCCAGGGCCCCCGGGTTCCCAACGTGCTTACCGGGATCCGTACGGTGTTTTCCTGTCTGCTGCTTGCCGGCCTCGCTCTCTCCGCCGCGATCCGTGATGGCGCGGCGCCGGCTCACGGGAGTTTCGCCTGGTGGCTCGTCGGCGTGCTGCTTCTCGTGGAGCTCACCGACTTTCTCGACGGACGGCTCGCGCGGCGGGCGAAGGCCGGACGGTTCGGCTCGATCTGGGACATGGAGAACGATGCGGTGTTCGCGCTCGCGCTTTCGCTCGTTCTCAGGCACGTACACGGTGTTGGGATCTACGTCCTCCTGATCGGGCTGATGCGTTACCTCTACGTCCTCCTGTGGCACCGGGAGGTTCGTCCGGCGAAGGTGCCGCGGTTGCAGAGGCTGTTCTCAAAGACGACGACCGCGGTCCTCGTGACGACGATGATCGTTGTTCTCGCGCCGGCGATCGGCTCACAGACCCGTGCCGTCGCGCTCATCGTTATTCTCACCATGCAGGTCATCTCTTTCGCATGGGATATGGTGCTTCAGTGCCGGTCCCCGGCTTGAAGTCGACGGACTATCGCCGCGATCTCGCGCTGCTCGTGGGCGGGAACACCGTGTCCGCGGCCGGGAACGCGGTCTACCTGGTGGCGGTGATGCTGCTGCTCAAGGCGCTCACCGAGTCGGCGCTGATGATCGGGCTCTTTCAGTTCCTCGCGCTCCTGCCCATTTTCCTCGTAGCGCCGGTGGCGGGGGCGCTCGTCGACCGTATGTCGCGGCGACGGGTGATCATCCTCTCTGATCTCTACCGGGGGGTCGTGATGATCGTCGCGGGATCGCTCCTCATGCTCCCGGGGTTCCATTCAAGATGGCTCGTGCTGACGACGGCGTTCCTCGCGGGCATCGGGCACGCGCTCTTCGTCCCTGCCGCCCAGGCGATCCTCCCCTCGATCGTTCCCGTCGCGCACCTGCACCGCGCGACGGGTCTTCGCGCGGCGAGCAGCCAGATCGGAAACCTCGGCGGAAACGCCCTTGGCGGCGTACTCTTCGTCGCCCTCGGCGCACCGATGCTGTTCATCGTCAACGGGGTGAGTTTCCTCGCATCCGCCTTCCAGGAATCCTTCATTCGGGCAGGACGCGCTCGGGTCGGCACTGCTCATACCGAGTCGCTTGTCGCGATGGCCGCACGCGGATTCGCGACGGTTCTGCGCGACCGTCGGCTCGCGACGGTGCTCGGTTCGCAGGCCGGGCTCTTCATCGTCTCTCCGGTGCTCGTGATCGCGCTGCCGTTTCTGCTGATCGACGAGCTCGGGTTCGGCGAGGCCGCGGTCGGTGTCTACTTCGCGCTCGCGCTCTTCGGCGGTATTCTCTCCTTTGCGGCGCTGCAAGCCCGCGATACCCGTGCGATCCTCGATCTCCCGCTCGTGCCGGTCGCCTATCTCCTGCTCGCGGTCGGGTTCCTCGCGGTCGCGGCATCGCCGCATCCGCTCGTGCTCGCGATGGCGGCCGTCGCGTCCGGCGCCGCGGCCGCGACGGTCTACCTCTTCACCACGACGTGGATCCAGCTACGCGTCGAGCCCGCCCTCCACGGGAGGGTCTTCGCCGTCATGGAGGCGGCGAATGCCGCCGTGGCGCCGGTCGGCTATCTGGTCGCCGGGGCATCTCTCGAGATCCTCGGGGCAGACCGACGCTGGGTACTCTTCCTCGTCGTGGCGGGGGCATCGCTCGTCTGGTCGGGGTATCTTGGTCGATCTCGACTTCGCTTCCCGGCGCCGAACGTGTAGAATGCCGCGATGAACGTTGATACTCCCCGGCTTCACGACGTGCCGGCAGTCGAGTGGCTCGCCGACGCGGTCATCTACAACATCTTCCCCGCGAGTTTCCGCGACTCCAACGGCGACGGAATTGGCGACCTTCCCGGAATCACCGACTCGCTCGAGTACGTCGCCTCGCTCGGCGCGAACGTCGTCTGGCTGAACCCGATCTACGACTCGCCGTTCGGCGACGCCGGGTACGATGTTCGCGACTACCGGAAGATCGCGCCGCGCTACGGAACGCTCGAAGACTTCGATGCGATGGTCGCACGGGCGCACGAGCTCGGGCTGCGGCTGCTGCTCGATTTCGTCCCCGGCCACACGAGCATCGAGCACCCGTGGTTCGTGGAGTCGGCATCCGGCGAGCCGAGCCGGTACGACAACTGGTACGTCTGGACCGACCACACCTTCGCTCCGGTGCCCGGCGACCTGGGCACCTTCGTCAACGGGTATTCGCAGCGCGACGGGCGGTACCTCGCGAACTTCTTCTGGTTTCAGCCGGCGCTCAACTACGGGTTCGCGAATCCCCGCGAGCCGTGGCAGCTTGCGGTCGACCATCCGGATGTCGCGGCGCTGCGGGCCGAGATGCGCTCGATCATGGCGTTCTGGCTCGACAGGGGGATCGACGGGTTTCGTGTCGACATGGCGCCAAGCCTCATCAAGGGTCCGGGGCAGGCCGACGCGATGCGTTCATACTGGCGAGGGATTCGCGAGTGGTTCGACGCCGAGTATCCGCACGCGGCCCTCGTCTCCGAGTGGTCGTACCCGCTCGAAGCGATCGACGCGGGCTTCCACGTCGACTTTCTCATCCACGTTCGACAGGCTGCCTATAACGAGCTCCTTCGTGCCGAGCCCGGCGCAAACGTTCTGCCCGGCGACGGGACGAGCATTTTCCGCGCATCGGGAGGAGGGCGGCCGGAGCGCTTCTGGGACGAGTACGAGCGGCACTATCACGCGACACGGGAATCCGGGGCGATCTCCATCCCCACCGGCAACCACGATCTGCCGCGTGTCGGCTTTGCGCGTACAAAGGCGGAGCTCGAGACGGTTTTTCTCTTCATACTCACGATGCCCGGTGTCCCTGCGATCTACTACGGTGACGAGATAGGCATGCGGCATCTGGCCGGCGTCGAGGGGTTTGCGGTGAACCGGGAGGGCGCCTACAACCGCACGGGCGCGAGAAGCCCCATGCAGTGGTCGCGGGGGGAGAGCCGCGGGTTCTCGTCGGCTCCGCCCGAGGTACTCTACCTCCCGGTGGACCCCGACCCGGATGCATCGACGGTCTCGCAGCAGACCGACGACCCTGATTCGCTCCTCTCGTTCGTGCGCTCTCTCGTGAGCCTTCGGCACGAACACCCCGCGCTTGGCGGACAGGGGCACTTCGCGCGGGCTCACATCGCGGCTTGCCCGGCGACGGCCGCCCGGACGATCGGCCGCGGATACCCGCTCTGCTACCTGCGCTGGGCGGGACGCGAGCGACTGCTCGTCTGCGTCAACCCGACCGGAGAGGCGCTCGAGGCGAAGCTGATCGTGCCGTGGCGCTCCGGCCGCGCTGAGCGCCTCTTTGGAGACCCGGCGGTCGAGGTGTCCGACACCGACGACGGACTGCGGGTCGCTATGCCGCCGATCTGCGGGGCGGTGTTTGAGATCGAGTGATGTTATCGGCGGAGCACGAGCACGGCGACGGCGGTTCCGCGACGGTCGAGCTCTTCGCAGAGCTCGACGACGGCCCCACCGCGTGACGCCGCGGCTGCGATCGAGTCGCGCTGGGCGAGGCTGCACATGACCGCGCACCGCGCTCCCGGACGAAGGACGCGGAGCATCTCGTTGGTCCAGCGCCGGAGGGTCCCTGGCTGTTCCTCAGCGTAGGGGAGCTCGGTTGCGACCGCGTCGAAAGACGCGGAGTCGAACGGCATCGCCCCGGCGTCGCCCACCTGGTGGGCCGCGCCGAATCCTTCGAGCCCCGGCGCAACGTTCGGCTCGATGTCCATGCTCGTCACCGAGTACCCATTGCGGCTCGCTTCGTGGACGATGCCCCCGGCCCCGGCGAACGGATCGAGCAGCGAGCGGATCTCCGGCGCGAAGACGAGGTTCACAAGCAGCCGGCAGTCCGGGACGGGCAGCGCCTTCGGCCCGAGGCTGGAGCCGTCGCCGCGGTACCCGCGCGCGGGGCGGACCCTGCCGTCCTCGCCGCGGAGCGCGAAGTCGCGCATGTCGGGCGAGTTCAGGCGCACCTCCTCGGGGTCGCTTTCCCAGACAGTGAGCCGCTCGTACCAGGAGCCCTTCCACCTCAACGGTCCGTCCGGCCGGTTCTTGCGCGGAGGGCCGGTTGCGATGAGCTCGTCGATCCGCTCCGTGTACCCAAGGCGCGTAGCTCGTTCCTCGATCGTCCGCGCGTGGACCTCCACGAGGTCGACCCAGCAGACGCCGCGGTGCTCGGACAGTGGTCCACCCGCAGGTAACGCGACGTCGCAGTCGCGCAGGAGCGCGGCTATCTCAGCTCGGGCGAGCTCGACGGCCTTCGCCCGCGATGAGCGGACCGTGCAGATGTAGTGGATGGTCGCCGTGCTCGCGCTCATCGACGCTGATTATACCGCGACAGGCCGGGGGAGCAAGCGCTGCGGAGCAAGCGCGAGAGCGCACTTGACCCTCGGGCCTGACCCGGGCATCCTTGGCGCAGAAAGGACACAGAAAGGACATCAGATGACTCAGAAACCACACCGCCGCGGCCTGCCGGTTCCGGTTCGCGCGAGGAGTGTCTCCTCGCGCGACGTCTCTGCGATCGCCGCGATTCTCACGATTGCCGCGCTCGCCGGCTGCGCATCGATGAACCCGCGCGCCTACGAGGCCCCCGAAGCGCCGCGGTACCGCATCGCGGTCGCGCAGCTGCGCCAGGAGACCAACTCGTTCTCGCCGGTGTTGACGACGACGCAGGACTTCGCCGCCAGCGGGATTCACCGTGGGTCCGCCGTGCTCGAGTACGCCCGTGACGGTGACAACGAGCTGTCAGGCTTTCTCGCTGCGGTGGCCGACCACGGCGGAGATCGTGTGGAGATCGTACCCCTGCTGAAGGCGACGGCGACCTCCGGAGGACCCATCGAACGGTCGACGTACGAGCAGTTCCGGGACGAGATCGTCTCCGGGGTGCGTGAGGCGGGCAGCATCGACGGCATCTACCTCGCGCTCCACGGGGCGATGGGCGTAGAGGGCATGCGGGACCCGGAGGGCGATCTGCTCGCCGCGCTTCGGCAGGTCGTCGGCGACGATGTGCCGATTGGCGTTTCCTTTGACCTGCACGCAAACCTCACCGAACGGCGCGCGGAGCTTGCCACCTTCATCGTGGGGTACAAGACCAATCCGCACCGGGACTTCCTGGAGACCGGGTACCGTACCGGTGAGATCCTTACGCGAACGGTGCTCGGTGAGATCACCCCGGTCATGGAGGTCCGCAAGATGCGCCTGCTGAAGGGCGGGGGGATGAACGTTGATCTTCTTGCTCCCATGCGTGCCATCTTCAACGAAATGGACCGAATGGAGCGCGCGGATGAGGTGCTCGCGGTCTCGAACTTCATGGTCCACATCTGGCTCGATGACCCGGAGCTCGGCTGGTCGACGATAGCCGTGACAGACGGAGACCGGGAGCTCGCAGGTCGGCTTGCTGACGAGCTCGCCGACCTGAACTGGGAGGTTCGCGACGTGCCGCACGCTCCGCAACTGACGGCCGAAGAGGCGGTCAGGGCCGCGCGGCGCTCGCCTCTCGCGCGGGCCTTTGGTACCGTCGTCTTCTGTGACGTTTCCGACGCGGTGGGCGCGGGGGCGCCCGGAGAGAACGCCTGGATTCTGAAGGCCTTCCTGGAGCACGACCCCGACCTGCGTAGCTACATTCCCCTGCGCTCGGCGGCAGCCGCCCGAAGCGCCTGGGACACGCCGGTCGGCGAGCGGGTGACGGTGACCGTGGGCGGCGAGCTCGAGACGGTCTACAACACCCGGGTCGAGTTCACCGGTGAGGTGCTCACTAAGGTCGAGACCGACCGGTACGGCAAGACGGTCGTACTGCGCGACCGGGGAATTCACCTCATCGTATCCGAGCGGCCGACGAGCGCCAGGGAGCCCGACTACTTCCGGGATCTCGGTCTGCGCCCGGGACGGGCAGGGGTGGTCGTCGTGAAGAACCTCTTTCCGTTTCGATTCACCTACCTCTGGGTGAACCGCAAGACGGTGAACGTGATGACTCCCGGCGTGACGAGCATCGACGTGTGGGAGCTCGAGTACCGGGATATCCCGCGTCCGATCTACCCGCTCGACGAGATTGACGACTGGAGACCGTGAGCAGTAGGGGTCGAGCCGCGATTGTCGCATTGATTGACGAGTTGAATTGCACAGAGTCGCACAATCTGATTGAATGCGCCGATGAGTTCCACGTACTGGCAGGAGATCGCGCAACGCTTCAGCATTCCTGAGGGGGTCGCGTATCTGAACAACGGTTCTTTCGGTCCGGTTCCAACCGAGG
>SLST01000524.1 GCA_007130265.1 Spirochaetales bacterium | reverse complement strand
GGCGGAAAATGCGCTTCGCGCAGATCTATGTCGCTGCCCCCAAAGATCGCCAGGACGTTAAGCGTTCTCGGGGGCGCCCAGACGCCTTTTCGATCGGTGCCCGAGAAGATCGCGACCAGTGTCGACTCGCCCGGCACCTCGCCCCGGTTGACCACGAATCGCTCGAGACCGTCCTGTGAGGCCGACGCGTCCGAGGAGACCGCGGGAGGATTGGGGGAACCGGCAAGCGGGAGATCGACGATCAGACTTCGAAGTTCTGCGTGCCGGTCCGCACCGGTCGCAGTGTCGAGCCGCTGCTCGAACTCCTCCTCGCTGAGAAAGTCCCGCGAATAGCCGGTGGAAAGCTGCTCGATCACGTGCTCCCGCAGCCGCTCGAGAGAGTCGTTCCTGGGATCGCTCATGAGCGCAGTATACCGGCTGGTCCCGGAATGTGTCACGCAGATTGCGCCCGCCTCCTCGCACCTAGTCGAGGAACGACCAGTCGAGCTCGACCGCTCCTCCGGTTCGAGCCGATTCGTAGATCGCGTCGAGAATCGTGTTGTTCACGAGCCCGCTCACCGCGTCCGACATGGGCGTGGTGCCGGCGGCGACGGACTCGAGGAAGTGGCGCGCGAGCAGCGTACGATGGTCCTCCCCGACCGGCACGGGCGCCTCGACATCGACCGGACGATCGAACTTCTGCGTGGTGTACACCAGGCGCTTGCCGCGGATCGAGGCGCCGCCTTCGGTTCCCATCAGGTCGATGAAGTGGCTGTTGTCGCTCAACGTATTGGCGGCCCAACTCACCTCGAGCGTCAGAGTCGCGCCGTCGTCCATTTTGATCATCGCAGAGGCGAGGTCCTCGACGTCGAAGCGCCCGTCCCACTGCGGCGTGCCCCATGAACCGAGTCCTCGTCGCTGCGGCCCGAACTTCGCGTAGGTCGATCCGAAGACGCTGACCGGCTTCGGGTTTCCGAGCAGCCACATCGCCATGTCGAGGACGTGGACGCCAATGTCGATGAGCGGTCCCCCTCCGGATTCGTCCATCCGGGTAAACCAGCTGCCCCACCCGGGGATGTTCTTGCGGCGCATCATGCCGCACTTCGCGTTGTACACCTCGCCGAGCTCGCCGCCCTCGGCCATACGCTTGACCTCCCGCGGTTCAGGAAGCCACCGCATCTGGTGCGCGACCATGACGGTCAACCCACTCGCCCGCTGTGCATCGACGATCTTCCGCGCCGCGTCCGCGTTGAGAGCCATGGGCTTCTCAACGAGGACGTGCTTGCCGGCACGCAGAGCGGACACGGTGAGGTCGGCGTGATGCCTGTTCGGTACGGCGACCACGACCGCATCGACATCGGTGGACCCGATCAGCTCGTCGGCGTCGGCAAAGACCCGCCCGAGACCGAACCGCCGAGCGGCGGCGGTCGCGAGATCCGCCGACATGTCGGTGCAGCCGACGACAACCGCATCGTCGAGCTCTCCGAACTTCTCCATATGCACCCTACCGATGAACCCGGCGCCTATGACCCCAATACGAAGCCGACTCATTCGAGACCCTCCGGCACGGTCACGAGCTGCATCTCTCGCGCAACCGCTTTCACGCATTCGCGCAGGGCCGGCACCGGGTTATCGACGTCGCCCTCGTACTCGAGTATTGCCTCTCCGTTGAACCCGACGTCGGCCATCGCACGATCGAGCGCTCCCAGGTCGAGCGTGCCGGTCCCCACGACGACGTCCTCCGGCGTGCGATCGCGGGCGAATACGAAGTCCTTGATGTGAACAAGGTGCAGCCGGTCTGCAAACTCCCGGACCATTTCGACAGGATCCTCCCGGGAATCGATCGCCCAGGCGGTGTCGAGGCTCAGCCCGACGCGTGTACTCGTCTTTCCAAAGACCCAGCGCAGGGCCGTGACGGACCCGAGCCAGTGCCGGCCTCCGTGGTTGTGGATGCCCAGCTTGATCCCGTGCCGCTCGCTCAACTCGTCGGCGATCGCGAGTGCCTCGTCGATTCCCTCGAGCGGGAAGTCGACGCTCATCCGCTCGAGGCCGGCGGCCTTCGCGCACTCGAAGAGCGTCGTGGCCGCCGCGCGATCGCCGTCGAGCTTGTTGACGCCGATGCTGACGATCGGTACACCGGCTGTCTCGTACTGCCGGGCAAGCGCGCCGAACGCGGTCGGATCGTCGAAGGCGGTGTGCACGCGACACACCTCAATCCTCTGCAGACCGCACGCCCTGACGGTCTTCGCAACCGCTTCGTTGTCCTTGATGCCTCTCAGACAGAAGCTCTGTAACCCGAGTTCCATAGACCCTCCTCAGTCCTAGAGATATGAGCTCGCCGAGCGCGACTGGTCGCGCCAGTTGAGTGCAAGCGTCTCGTCATCGCACCGTACCCGCACGACGTTCGCGGGGAAATCAGCCGCAACGTACGCGTTGTCGTAGCGACGGTAGCCGTCGACAACCGGGTACGGGCTGCCGTGGACGTGCGACGTGATGGGCATCTGCCATCCGCCCACCGTCAGCGTCCCCCGTCGGCCCAGAGCGGTCTTCCCATGCGGAGCAAGGTCGATCTCGACGCGCTCACGCGAACCGCGACCGGTGACATCGACCGGCGCCCCCGCGATCGTCCTGACAAAGCTCTCGAACGATCCGTGGGTGGCCTCGCGTCCGCAGACGCAGATGAGAATCGCGGTGGGCCCGGGGACGATGAGTTCGTGCGCCGGAGCGCTTCCCTCCTGGGGTCGCTGCCAGGGGCGTTGCGCCCAGAGGCCGAGATAGCCGGCGCCCCGGCGCGCGAAGAGCCATTCCTGGCTCTCCTCGACCTCGTCAAACTCCGGTCGGGGAAACCACAGGCGCAGCTCTCCCGGCATGTGGCAGATCATGACGTTCTTGTACTGCACCGCGCGGGGCATGACCCCCGCCCCTCGCTCGAACACCAGGGGAGGCTCTTCACCTGCCTTCGGCGGCACGGGGAAGACCACGGCTCGAGGCCCGAGCGTCGCCTGCCATACACGCTGCCGGTTGGCGCCGTACCCGAACCGGTAGTCCTGGGCGCAACTCAGCATGTAGTCGGGTGTCCGGTAGGTGTAGGTGTTCACTTCCTCCCGAATCCTGCTGGTCAGCCGGTGATCAAGGACTCGGGCGATTGGCCGCAGCAAACCGAGCCGACGGGCAACCGTGATGAGCAGGCGCCGGCGACGAAACGGCGCGAAGAACGGATGGTCCCACCAACGGTACTCGTCAACCATCCGAAGCGTAAGCCCGGCGGTGCGCTCGTGGAGATAGGCCTCCATACCGACAAAGACCATACCGTCCTCGAGCGAACGGAACCCGAGCCCCCACTGGTCGGCTTCGTCGATCCGGATGCCCATGCGTTGACGGTTCTCGACCTCCGGTCGCTCGACATCCGCCGCAATGGCTGCGAGCACCGCCGGAACATGGTACCGGGTGCTCACCGAGAGCTGAGACGCGCCCATATCGCCGGGCCTATACCGGTTCGTCCCCACGATCAGGCGGATAACGGAGCCCATGCTCTCGTACGCGCCGTCGTACGCAGGAAGACCGGTGATCTGGCCGTGGGTACACCCGAAAACACCGCGAAACTGGTTGAGCACGAGGTCGAGCAGGGTCACGTCAACAACCATCGTCGCCGCGCGAACGAGTTTCGGATCGTGCGCAAACTCGACGAGGTTCAACAGCGCTGCAAGGTTCTCATCGTAGGGCTGCCCGCTCAACCACTCGCTGTACCCCGTTCGGAAGCGAAGGTCGAGCCACCGTTGTATTCGTGGGCGAAACCGGTTCATCTGTTCGCGGCCGGTGCGCCCGGTATTCGTGAAACGCGCTTCCGGATAGAGCTGACCGGCGAGATATGCCCCGGTGGCGAAGGCGAGCTGATGACTCTCGGTCCAGGTCAGCATCGCGTCACGGCCCGGCTCATCGGGCCAGTAGCGGAAGCCGAGGATCGTCCTGCGTAGCTGTTCGCGCACGTCGGCGTCGAACAGATCGCGTCCGGCGTCGGCCGGCTCGGGAAATCGTCCGAGTATCCCAATGAGGCCGTGGAGCAGGTACTCCGCGCCGTCGCCGCGGTCGTCCACCTGCTGCGCCGCGTCGAGGAGAAGGCGCGCGTCAGGCGTCTGACCTTCGATCAGCCGGATGAGCTCGGTGTATGGCCCGGTCGGCGGTGAGGCCAGCGTCAGATTGCGGTATTCGGCGCATCGCTGCGCGTATGTGCTGTCTGCGGGGTATTCGTGGTGCGTATTTACGTTCGACATTGACATAGCGGATTTTCGCGTATCATAGTCGACTCCTCCAAGGTTGTCACGCCTTGCAGACTCAAGGGGTACCGGGAGCGCGCGTGCGACACATACACGTACCAAAGTTGCGGGAATCACGCCGCGGACGTATCTTCGAGCTCTCCGCGGCCGCGGCGACCGCGGCGGGGAAGTTCGTCTTCGCCGACTGGCTGGAGTATCAACTACCCTATACGGTCGGCGCGATCGTCTTCTGGGCTGCCTACGTGGTGCTGCGCCGGAGCGCCGACGAGTCGGTCGTGAGACGCTGGGGACTCGGGCGTGACGGCCTGCGAGAGGCGGCTATCCTGTGTGGTCTTGCCTTTCTGATCGGCGGAGGATTCAGCGCGGGATACGCGGCGATCACAGGCGGGGCGCTGGTGAACTGGAACCTCGCGCTGATCCTGCTCCTCTACCCCGCCTGGGGTCTGATACAGCAGTTCCTCGTCGTCGCGCTGCTCGCCGACAATCTGATGGCACTGACGCGTGAGCGGACGCCTGAGTTCGTCGTGGTCATGGTCTCGGCGCTCGTATTCAGCGCCGTCCACGTTCCGGAGACCGAGCTCATGATAGCCACCTTCTTTCTCGGAACGGCGACGACCCTCATTTTTTTCCGGACCCGCAACCTCTGGATGATCGGGATGCTGCACGGGTGGTTCGCCTCACTCTTCTACTTCCTGGTGCTGCGCCACGATCCGCTTGCGCCGCTGCTTGAGGTCGCAGGTTTCTGAAGGTACCTTTGGGGTAGCCATGAGCGACGGAGCCACGAACGACGATTGGCTGCGCCTCGACAACGCAGCGAAGATCTACCCGGCCAGCAGAAACGACGCCGCGCCGGCGGTCTTTCGCGTGTCCGTGACGCTCTGCGAGCCCGTACGGGTTCAGAAGCTCCAGGAAGCGTTGGACGCGCTCATGGAGCGGGTCCCGTACTACCGCGTGCACCTCCGGCGCGGGTTCTTCTGGTACTACCTGCAACGGCACGAAGAGCCCCTGCGTGTTGAACGCCTGCCTGCGTACCCGCTGAGTCGCATCGTGCTGCACCGACGCGGGGAACCACTGCTCCATGTCTATGCGCACGGCGGAACCGTAGCGGCCGACTTCTCCCACGTGCTGACCGACGGCTATGGAGCCATGCGTTTCCTCGGGTCGCTCGCTGTCGACTACCTGCGCAGACTCGGCGAGCCGGTCGATCCGGGCTCGCTCCTGATGCGTCCGGACGAGCAGGTGCCGGATGCCGAGTTCGAAGACGCGTTCCAGAAACACTATCGGGAGGGGCTTCCCGGGACTCCGGAACTCGAACCGGCCTACCATCTTGCCGGCGTCCCCTCGATCGCCGGGTACCGTACCGTGACCGGACACATGCCGGTCCATTCTGCGCTGCGCGCGGCCAGGCGCCACGGAGCAACGCTCACCGAGTATCTCGTCGCGGTATACATGAACGCCATCAAGCGGGCATTCGACGAACAGGCGAACGGGCTGATCAGGCCGCGCCACAAAGTCATCCGGATCGAAGTGCCGGTGAACATGCGGCGTATCCATCCTTCGCAGACCATGCGGAACTTCTCGCTCTTCGTCTCGCCGGAGATCGATCTCAGGCTTGGTGACTGGCCGTTCGAGCGGATTGTCCGACGCGTCCACCACCAGATGAACATCCAGCTCGACCCCGCGGAGCTCCTGAGGCAGATCGCACGCAACGTGGGTGGAGAGCGCAGCTCGTTCGTGCGGGTCGTTCCGCGCGTGGCAAAGGACGTCTACCTCAGCCACCTGCGCCGGACGATCGGGGACCGCAGCTACTCCGGTGTCGTGTCCAACCTCGGCCGGTTCATCCTGCCGGACGGACTCGAGCCCTACGTGGAGTCGGCGGGAGTCGTTCTTGGCCCGAACGCCGCGTACAAGACCGGGTGCGCGGTCGTCAGTTACGCAGATGACCTGTCCATCACGATCGGCAGCGTCATCGCGGATCGCACGGTGGAACGGGAGTTCTTCCGGAGGATCGTCGCGGACGGCGTGGAGATTTGCATATCGGAGCGTAAACCATGAACGAATGCCGGCTATGCAGAGTCCGAATCGAAGACGGAGTCGACGAGTGCCCGCTGTGCGGCCTGCCGATTGCGGATGCGGACGGCGAAGACCGGGCGGACCGACCCAATGCGTTCCGGCGGCCGGAGTCGGACCTGACGTCTGAAACGCAGAAGACGGTGCGCAGCGCCAAGTTCTGGCTGTTCGAGATGCTGTCGCTCCTCGCCTTCACCACGGGCATCATCGTGTTCGCGGCGGATTTCGCCTCCGGTTTCGCGCTCTCGTGGTCGATTCTGCCGTTGCTCGCGATCGGGTTCGTTTACGCCGCCGCCGTTGTCGCCATCGTGCTGGTCCAACGGCCCGGACTCATCCTCGCCGCGGAGACCGCGGTCATTGCCGGTTTTCTCCTGGCTCTGAACTCGGTCGTCGGCGAGCAGAGCTGGTTCCTCGACCTGGCACTGCCGATCACCCTCCTTACCGCAGCGCTCATCGGGCTCGCCGTCCTCGCCGTCGGAAAGCTGAGGCTGAACGCGGTCCAGGGGTTCGCCACCGGAATCCTTGCGGCCGGATTCGAGGTCGTCGGGATCGAGTTCGTGATCAACCGGGCGCGCGGCGAGCTGCTGGTGAGCTGGTCGCTGATCGCCT
>SLST01000292.1 GCA_007130265.1 Spirochaetales bacterium | reverse complement strand
CCCGGTGTGACGACATCGCGAACGGTATCCTCGAGGCGCTCGAACAGATCGACCTCAAGCTACCGATGGTTATCCGCCTGATCGGCACGAACGACGACGAGGGCCGCAGGATCCTCGAGGGAGCCGGCCTCGAATCGTACCAGGCGCTCGGTGAGGCGGTCGAGCGCGTTGTTGCCGCGGTCGGCGGAGCGAAGGGATAGGGGGCGCAGCATGAGCATATTGATCGACCAGAACACCAATGTCATCGTCCAGGGCGTCACCGGTCGCGACGGCTCCTTCCACGCGAGACAGATGGTCTCCGACGGCACCAGAGTCGTCGCGGGCGTGACCCCCGGCAAGGGCGGCCAGAAGCTCGATGAGATACCGGTCTACAACAGCGTTGGCGAGGCGGCGAACGATCACAGGGTCGACGCGACGGTCATCTTTGTCCCGCCGAAGTTCGCCACGGCCGCGATCCGCGAGGCGGCGGACGCCGGCGTGCCGCTGATCATCTGCATCACCGAGGGTATGCCGGTCCTCGAGATGGTGGAGAACTACCGGTACGTCAAGGATCGAGGGCTTCGCCTGATCGGCCCCAACTGTCCCGGGCTGATCTCTCCGGGCAAGAGCAAGATCGGGATCATGCCTTACCGGATCCACAGAGAGGGTGAAATCGGCGTCATCAGCCGCAGCGGGACGCTGACCTACGAAGTCGTCTACAATCTCACGGTCGCGGGGCTCGGCCAGTCCACGTGCATCGGTATCGGGGGAGATCCCATCATCGGCACGACCTTCACCGATCTGCTCGAGCTGTTCGAGGCCGACGCGGGAACCACGGGCGTCGTGCTCATCGGAGAGATCGGCGGCGAAGACGAGGAACGTGCCGCGGAGTACATCAAGACGAAGATGACCAAGCCCGTGGTGGCGTTCATCTCCGGCCGCACCGCGCCTCCGGGAAAGCGCATGGGCCACGCCGGCGCGATCATCTCGGGGGGCAAGGGAACGCCACAGGCGAAGGTAGAGGCGTTCGAGGGCGCGGGGGTAGCCGTCGCCGACAAGCCGGACGAGATCCCGGACCTGATGCGCAAGGCGCTCGGCGCGTAATCAGCGCCGGAACGAGCACAGAGGACGAACGCTACTCGAACACTCGTGCGATCTCGTGGAAGTCGGCCTCGAGCGAGCGTACGAGTGCGAGCTGCGCACGGGCCCGGCGCAGGTTCTGCTCCTCGTCCCGGACATGGTAATACCGGTCGCCGGCGATGTAGTCGGTGAGGAAACGAACGGCCATGATGAACGTCATGTAGGCAGTCGCCCGCGGCAGCGTGGCCACTTCGTCGCCCGAGAGCCGGGCTTTCTCGAGAAACCCGTCGGCGTACGCACGGAAGCTCTCGCGGTTGAGGCGCATGAGCTGAGGTTCCGGGCTGTCTTCGGCGACCGTCGCCGCTCCGGTTCTCGCGCCGTCGCCAAAGTCATAGGCGGCGTGACCGGCCATCACGGTGTCGAGATCGATGATCGCCCGTGGCTCAGGTACCGCCGCATCGAGCAGGATGTTGTTGAACTTCGTGTCGTTGTGAGTGACCCTGCGAGGCAACCGAGCAAGCGACCGGAAATAGCGTGTCATACCCGACACGCGCTCCTCGACCAAGCCGACTTCACGAGTGACGCCGGAGAGCCTGCCGACCGGATCGCGGCGAACGGCATCGTCGAGCTCGTTGAGTCGGCGCTCAATGTCGTGAAAACGGGGAATAGTCTCGCCGAGCCGGCGCGAATCGAGTCCCGACGTGAACGAAAGAAACGAACCGAAGCCGCGACCGCAGGCGTGCGCCTCTCTCGGACCCGCAGGAATCGGGGCCGGGACCGAGCCGGCGATCGCCTGCCACAGCCGCCACCAACCGTCGTCGCGTCGCACGACCGGAAGCTGCTCTACGTAAGGTTCGCGCGCGTGTACGAGCGCCGGCAACCGAATCTCCCCGGCACTGTCGCTCGCCTCGAGCACCGTCACGATATTGCGCATGACGCCGACCGGGTCGGTGAAGACCTGGTCGTTGATCCGCTGAAGGACGTACTCCGACCCGTCGCGGCAGGTACACCAGTAGGTCTCGTGTATGTGACCGTCGTCGACCGGCGCGATCCGTACGACTTCAGTCGGCGTCGCAAAGGCCCTGGTGATCCGCAGCTGCTCGGGGAATGCTTGACCCATTCGGCGATTGTACGTTAGTTTGTTGATTGTATCAACTATCCTACGCGCGAGGAGTGACCATGCCGTCACCCGTTGAGAAGGTCTCTCTTGATCGTTCAGGTCAACCGCTGAGATATGCCCCGGACGAACGAATCGGGGTCGTCGTCGTGGACAGTTTCCCGACGCTCGGAACGCTCACCGCGGCGCGCTTCCTCGAGTGGGTGCAGACCCATCCCGAAGGCACGATCGCGCTGCCCACCGGCCGAACGCCGGAGCACTTCATCAAGGAGACGCATCGCCTTCTGAACACGTGGGACTCGGCCAAGACTCGCACAGAGGTGGAAGCGCTCGGACTCGATCCTGGAGTTCGCCCGCAGACCGAGGGACTTCGATTCGTGCAGATCGACGAGTTCTACCCGATCAACCCCCGTCACCAGAACAGCTTCTACTACTACGTTCACAAATACTACGTCGAGGGCTTCGGCCTCGATCCGCAGCGTGGGCTTTTCATCCGCTGTGATGAGATCGGGATCCCCGAAGGACACACGCTCGAGTCGATCTGGGGGACCGGCGGGGTCGATCTCGAGTTGCGCTACCGCCTCCCTCGCGGTGCACGGGAGCAGCTCCAGCAGCGCGTCATCCGAGGGGTGGATCAGTGGTGCGTTGAGTTCGAGGACAGAGTCCGCGAGCTCGGCGGAATCGGGTTCTTTCTTGGTGGAATTGGTCCGGACGGACACATCGGGTTCAACGTACGCGGTAGCGACATGCACTCCACGACTCGTCTGAGCGAGATCAATTACGAGACCAAGGCGGCAGCGGCGACCGACCTTGGAGGTATCGAGGTCGCCGAGGAGCGCCTCGTGATCACGATCGGGCTCGCGACAATCACCTTCAATCCGAAGACCGTCGCGTTGATCATGGCCGCGGGAGAGGCGAAGGCTGCGGTCGTGGCGGACGCGATCCAGCACGACCGCGACGTGCGCTATCCGGCCACCGCGCTGACGAGTCTGAAGGAGAGCCGTTTCTACCTGACCGAGGGGGCGGCCAAGCACCTGACCGCGCGCCGCGTCGCCTCACTCGAGACCACCGGAGCACTCGACGAGCAGGAGATTCAACGGATCGTGATCGACCTCGCACTCAAGACCGGGAAGCGGGTCGTCGACCTCAGCCGCGACGATTTCGCCGAAGACTCGTACGGGAAGTTGTTGCTGAAGCTGACCGACGGGCCGATCGATCAGCTTACTCGTGTCGTCGCCGACGACCTGCGTGACCGAATCGAGCAGGGACGCCATCTGCCTTCGGGCAAGCGATTTCTGCACACCGAACCTCATCACGACGACATCATGCTGGGGTACATGCCCTTCGTCGTTCGTACGATCCGCGACCACTCGAACACGCACCATTTCGCGACGCTCACCAGCGGCTTCACCTCGGTCACCAATGAGTACATGCTCCGTCTCTGCCGCGAGATGGGACGCACGATCGATGAAGATCGCTTCGAGTTCTCGCGTCTGCTCGATGAGGGATACTTCAGCCCGGAGGCCGAACAGTACGAAGACTACGACGTACTGCGGTACCTCGATGGGATCGCAGCCGAAGATGAGGAACTGAAGCTCGAGGGTACCATGCGGCGGTTCCTGCGCAACCTCATCCGTGTATTCGACGAGCTCGAACCGCGGGATCTGCGCGAGCGTGTTGAAGAGCTGATCAACTACTTCGAGACGCAGTACCCGGGGAAGAAGGACCTGCCGCACATCCAGACGCTCAAGGGGATGGTTCGCGAATGGGAGAGTGCCTGTCTCTGGGGGTACTTCGGGTGGGACTCGAATTCGGTGGAGGACCTGCGACTCGGATTCTACACTGGAGACGTCTTCACGCCTGAGCCACAACTCGCACGGGATGTTGCACCTGTTCTTGAGCTGTTACGCAAGATCAACCCTGACTACGTCACGGTCGCCTTTGATCCTGAGGGCAGCGGTCCGGACACCCACTACAAGGTCATGCAGGCGATCGCCGAAGCGTTGCGGATCTACCGGGATGAAACGGGCCGTGACGATATCACGGTCCTCGGCTATCGCAACGTGTGGTACCGGTTCCATCCTTCCGAAGCGACGGTCTTCGTGCCGGTTTCGCTGAACATGCTCACGCTCGAGCACTACTCGTTCATGAACACGTACCTTTCTCAGCGCGATGCGAGTTTTCCAAGTCACGATCACAAGGGGCCGTTTTGCGAGCTGTCGCAGCGAATTCAGGTGAACCAGTACGAGATGCTCGCGAAGTGCCTCGGGCGTGACTACTTCTACCGGCACGAGAGTCCGCTCATCCGCGCCACGAGAGGATTCGTCTTTGTGCGCACGATGAGTCCGGCGGAGTTTTTCAGCTACTCCCGAGACCTGCGTCGCCGAGCGGAGAACGCCTGAATGGCCGGAGGCGGCCGTCAACGGGTACGAGAGTTCAACGCATTCGCAGTCATGCGGGCGCTCATCTCCCTCGGGACGGCCAGCCGGAGCGAGCTCGCGACCCATGTGGGGCTCGATCGTTCGACGATGACGCACATCACCTCGACACTGCTCGCCGCCGGGCTCATCGAGCCGGTCGCCGAAGCGCCCGCGGGCACTCGCGGAGGGCGGCGCGCAGAGCTACTCTCGGTTGAGCGGAGCCGATACGCGATACTGAGCGCCGACGTCCAGTCCAGAAACCCGCGATGGTTGCTCACGGATCTGCGGGGTGAGCCGCTCCTTGACGGCCTGCTCGGGCCGAGTATGCCTGCGGCCGGGGGCGCGGTGCGCCGCGCCTGGGTCGAGGGTGTCTTCGACGACCTCAGTCATATGGTCCGGTCGCGCCCTGAAGGACGGCAGGTGCTCGGCCTCGGCACCGCACTGCCCGGGCTGTTCGACCGGTCGCATAGCCGGCTTGTGGAGTCGTTCGAGCTCGGGCTTCGGGATATCGATCTCCAGGCCCTCTGGGACTGCACCGAGCCGCCGCTGTTCGCGGCAAACGATGCGACGTGCTACGCGTGGCGGGAGATCGCCGCCCGCCGTGATGAGCTCTCGCGGGGTATGACGACCGCGGCCGACGGAGTCTACGTCTACACGAAGTTCCACACGGACGGGGAGCGATTCCTCGCTACGGGGATGGGAGTCGGAGTGACGGTCGTCGCCGACGGACGCATCGTGCGCGGCCACCGGGGAGCCGCCGGTGAGCTGCGCGGATACCGGTATACGCGGCATGGGGCAAACCAGCTGGGTGTAGAACTCGAACGGATCCGACGTCAGGAGGGACGGGAGGCGGCGATCACCACGGCCGCAGAAGAGCTCATACGCAATCTCGTGGTAATCGCGTCGGTGCTCGACCCTCCCCGCATCGTCGTCTCCGGAGACCTGGGAATCTCCGCGGAGAAGCTCCGTGAGCTTGCCACGGAGATCACTCCTGCCGGGCAGTCGGAGATCGAGTACCGTGCGCCGGAGGCTCTCGCCGTCGCCCAGGGCGCCGCCCAGATGGTCGTCGATAGCCTGTTCTCTCCGGACACGCATGTCGGCCGGCCTCGTGTGGGTTCGCACGGACGCACGGCCGATCTCTCCTATGGTTACGCTCCAGAAAACGCTCTACAACAGGAAGAGTGACAGGTCCGGTGCGCGTGATCGACCTGGGTCCCTCAGAGGACTCAGACGCATCGCTCGCAGAGTTCATTCCTCCCCATTCCATCGATCCAGACGCGCAGAGGGACGGAACGGGGTACCCGGGTTACCTCGAGACCATCTTCGCCCGCCGGGCCTACAGGGAGCCATGGACTGAGTCCCGTGTCATCGACCACCTCGACAGCGAGTCAGGCACCTTCTGGAGATGCTCGACGTCATTCACTCGATCAGCCGCAGGTGGTCGTACTGACTTGCGGCCGGGCTTTCACGCCTCCGCGGGCTCTTCGATCCGAACGTTCATCTCTATGTCGTAGCCGTCCCCGGCGTGGTGGTTGACGATACCGGCGATCTTGTCGCGTTCGTGCTCGTTCGCTACGCGTCCGGAAACCCGAATCGTCCTGCGCTTCACGAGAAAGCCCTTGGTGAGCAGGTCAACGGTGAATGCGCGAGCTTTGATCGCGCCGTCGTCTTCTACGTCCCTGCGGATCATCTCGATGATGTCTGCCATGGTCGCTCCTTCCGGAGCGGTCCCGCGCTGCAGAAAGGCAGGAAGCTCGTCGGGCGGTACCCGATCCGTCAACCACAGTATATACCTGCTCTCGTGGAGTGCGCAACGGTGTCTTCACGGTCAAGGCGCCTGTGACGCGGCTCCATACTACGCTACGGACGCACCGCTACCGCTCATCTCGTCTGATGTCGCCGTCTTGAACTCGGACGTGAAGTGAAACATCACCTTCGGGTTGTCCCGGATCATCGAACGGAGCATCCATTCGCTCTCAGCGAGGTAGACCGGATTTCCGTCGCGGTCGAGCGCTACGTGTCGGTCGCGGTACTTCATGAACTCCGCGAGTGCCTTCCGGTCTTCGGCCGTGAGCCAGCAGGCGCGGGAAAACGGAAGCGGCTGCAGCCGACAGGCGGCACCGTACTCGTTCGTCAGGCGATACTGAATGACCTCGAACTGAAGCTCACCGACTGCGCCGACGATCTTCCGGCGTCCACGGTCCTGGATGAACAGCTGGGCCACGCCTTCTTCGGTGAGCTGCTGGATACCCTTGTCCAACTGCTTCGAGCGCATTGGATCGGTCGAAACGAGCTCCTTGAAGATCTCGGGGGCGAAGCTCGGAATGCCGCGGAAGGTGAACCCTTCTCCTTCGGT
>SLST01000467.1 GCA_007130265.1 Spirochaetales bacterium | reverse complement strand
GCGTCCCTCCACCTGCATGACGAGCCGGTCACGCTGCTGCCGGTAGTCCTGGTCTACGAAGAGCGCGTTGATGGTGTGCCGGAAACGATCAATCAGCTCGACCACAGCCTTGCGAAAGCCTCGTGCATGCCCGGGAGCAAAATAGAGGACGCGGGGGCGATCCGGCTGGGTGAAATTGTGAACGTAGACGATGTCCTTCAGCCGGGAGGTACGCGGTTGGAAACTCTTGAGCACCTTGGTGATCGCGGTACGTTTGCCCGTTCCGGCGAGGCCGGTCGCGAACACATTGTACCCCTTTGCGTCGATGTCGATTGCGAGACGCAGCGCGCGCAGGGCGCGGGGTTGCCCAATAATGTCGAAATGGTCGGAGCCGTCGTCCAGCGCCGCGATGTCTTCCGCGGAGATCGAAAACGCCACCTCCCTGCAGGAGAGCTCCCTCGACGTGTTCTTCAGGACGCTGGCTCCGACCGGCTCGTCTTGGAGAGGCGAAGACGCGCGATGATGAGCCATGCTCTTAGTATACCGACGAGGCCGCCCGGAGCATAGCCTTGGGGAGGGTGTACACGCGCGATCCTCATGCGTATGGTTTGTCCATGAAGCTGCGTGACCTCGACGCGTACCTGCGGAACCTTCTCCGGATCGACGACTTCGCCGGGACCGACTCGTCATGGAACGGCATTCAGATCGAGTGCAGCGACAAGGATGTGGCCCGCCTCGCGGTCGCCGTGGACGCGGCCGCCGAGAGCGCCGCCCGCGCAGCCCTCTGGGGCGCTGATCTGCTCTTCGTCCACCATGGGCTCTTCTGGGGGACCGCGACGGCGGTCACCGGAGTACACTACCGCCGACTCAAAGAGTTCCTGGATCACGACATGGCGCTCTACGCCGCTCACCTGCCGTTGGACGCCCACGAGCAGTTGGGAAACAACGCGCAGATGGCGGACCGCCTCGAGCTGACCGATCGCCGTCCGTTCGGAGAGTACAAGGGGATCACGATCGGGTGGGCCGGCAGCTTGCCGCAGCCTATGACGACCGACGAGGTCGCGCAGACACTGTTCGGCACGACCGATGATCTGCTGGGCGTTCTGCCCTTTGGCCCGGAACGCAGCGAGAGCGTCGGCATCATCTCCGGCGGTGCTCCCCATGAGGTCGAGCAGGCGATAGACACCGGGCTCGATTTGTACATCACCGGCGACGCCTCGCATACGATCTACCATCATTGTCTCGAGGCCGGGATCAATGTTATGTTCGCGGGACACTACATGACCGAAACATGGGGCGTGAGGGCCGTTGCCGGACGCCTGAAAGAGGAGCTGGGGCTGGAGACGACCTTCGTCGATCTTCCCACCGGACTGTGAGCCGCAATGCCGAACCGAAAGAACTGGACCGATCTGAAACCGCTTCTGCAACCACTCGTGATGACCGCGGTGATACTCATCCTGGATCAGGTGACGAAGGCGATCATCGTTGCGAACGTCGAACGTCTGGAGTACGGTGGTCCGGTCATCGAGGTGCTGGGAGACTTCCTCCGGATCATTCACGTTCGCAATCTGGGGATTGCGTTCAGCATCGGCCGTGACCTCGCCCCGACGCTGCGTCGGGCTCTGTTCATCGTCGTCCCCATCCTGGTGATCGGCGGGTTGATCCTGTACTACTTCAGGTCGGACGAGTTCACCCGGCTGCAGCGATGGTCGATCGCCGGCATCATAGCCGGCGGGCTCGGCAATATCGTCGACCGACTCCTTCGACCGGCCGGCGTGGTCGACTTCGTCGACGTCAGGTTCTACGGTCTGTTCGGCCTCGAACGATGGCCCACGTTCAACGTGGCCGACGCGAGTGTGGTAGTATGTGGCATCCTGCTCATGGTCAGTGTGTTGTTCGAACGCGAACACGGGAGTACACAAGATGAACAAGAAGGTTAACACAATTCTCTTCATGCTCGGCGCGACGGTCGTGAATGTGCTCATGATGATCGTCATCTTTCTCGCGCTGATGCTGCTGTACGCCTGGCTCGTTCCCGGAGGGTTCGCGACGCAGCTTGGTCAGGTCATCGGCATCGTCCTCTTCCTCGCCGCGATCGGGCTGACGTACTTCCTGTACCACAGGATGATCAAGTTCATCTCGACGAAGTGGAACCTCGATGAGTACTTCGATCCGATATTCGGCAAGCGGGACGGGTCACCGAAGCAGGAGTAGCGTCCGGACACGACTGCCCCGACGAACGGCCCCGCCCGGACGACCGAATCAGTATCCGTCGGACATCGCCCGGTTCTGATCCTTCTTGTAGAGTTCGGTGTAGACGAAACCGCGGTTCTTCAGACGATCCTTGACCTCTTGCGGGAAGGGAACGTAGCGCCAGAAGATATCCCGGACATCACGGTCGAGCTTCTGGGTACCCTCGCTCTCACGCGTGATCCAGAGAACGTAGTCCTGGATAAAGGCATCCTTCACGTCGCCCCGCATTTTGCGATCGTTGAACCACTGGTAGTACCAGCCGGTCAGACCCTCCTCCATCCAGTAGTGCTGGGCCTTCTCCTTCGCGATCTGCCAGCGCAGGTCGCCGAGCGCGGCCACGACGGCGGCACGCAGGTCCTTCGGGTACATCGGGATCGCAAGTCTTCCGCGGCTGCTCGCACGGTTGTACCGCTCGAACGGTTCCCAGCAGATGCCCTGATCGCCGTAGCACGGAAGAAGCACCACGTTCGGGACAATCCGGTTGGTCTGCATCTTGAATGTGCGCAGAAACACGCCGGGGTCGAGGTGTTCGGCATCTGCGAGCATATTGAGAACGTTCTCGCGGGTACCGATGTCGAAGAGGGCGCTACGCAGGTACTGTTTCATCAGGATGGGAAAGTGGTTGCCCTGACGCCCGACGCACAGCTTCGCCATCTGCCGGACAGTGTTGGCTTCTTCGGCGATCGTGCGGGAGTCCACCTGCACGTCGCCCACGGCGTCTTCCTTTTCGCGCAGATCCTGGAGCTGGTCTGCAAGGTCTTCGAGCTCGTTGAAGTGGCGCGTGAGCTCCTTGTTGAGCGAGGCGAGCCGACGCACGATGTTGGTAATCTCACCGATCGCCGATCGCTGCGTCTCGTTGTACGGCGCCAGGAGATTCCCGAGCTCCGACCGCACATCGTGATCGCCGATTATCTGCGTCTTCGATTTCAGATCGTCTTCGAGCGCACTCATCTGCTGCGCAGTGTTTCGCACCAGGTTGAGCTGGGCTTCGTGGCGCCCACGCGTCTTCTCGAGCAGCGCGTTGATCTTGTCGGGCTCCCGGCGCTGACTGGGTTTGGTTTCGTCGGTTGCCGACGCGTTGATGCGCCCACGGGCCACGTCGCGCAACCACTCGTCCACGTAGTAGATAGGCTCGCCCGTGCTGTTCCGCAGGATGATCTTGCTCAGCATCGTCCGCTGCTCCGCAGACACCATGGTGGGAAGCAGCATTCCGTACCGCAGCAGGAGCACCTTCGGCTGTGGAGGGCTCGACGTGATCTTCACGGCAACGCTGCGGAAGAGCTCCCAGTAGGCGGGGATGAGTCGGCCGCGGTGCATCGATCGATCCTGCGGGTCTTTCGCGTTGAGGAACTGACCGAGGATCGAGTGAACGCGCTTGGATGCCTCGCCCTCTCCGGTGAGCGCGACCTTGTAGTAGCTCTTGTCGTTGAAGAACGGTTTCGGATCGTCCTCGGTTGCCCGTGGCCGGGGGAACGTCGTAACCGCCATGTCGGTATCTGCGGACGACGGTTGAGCTTCGTCCGTAGAGCCGCCGTCGAAGAGATCGCCGAACTCCGGGATCTCCTCGCCGTGCGACTGCGTGGATCCGTCGCCGATCAGGTCAGCAATGTCCGGATCCATGTCACCGGAAAAGAGGCTGCTGCTGTTCGCGCCGGATCCACTAGCCATGGTACTGGAAGACGAAACGATGGAGGTGACGGGATTCGAACCCGTGACCCCGTGAATGCCATTCACGTACTCTAGCCAACTGAGCTACACCCCCACGAATCGAATCCCAATAATAGGAAACACCCCTCTTGATGTCAAGCGAGCCACCGTTCGAGCACGGGCCGGCTGATCCGGTCTCGAACACCGACTTTGGGGACGAAATACTCGACGAGCGCCTTCTCCGAGATCCTCCCGAGCTGCCTGATGCCGTCGGCGATACACTTCAGATAGGCCCGGGCCGGCGGGTTGATGTCCGCGTAGCCGGACCATTCGGCGGTGATCGTGAACACCGGCCAGCTCTCTCGTGTCCCGAGAAAGAGGACGCGCCCGTACCACAGCGGCGCCGATCCGGTCTGCCTCGCGGGATCCGGTCCAAAGTGGCTTTCGGGATGCTGCCGGGCGTAGTCATAGTGCAGCCGCATCTCCGGGTCTCCCGGCCTGCGACCGTTTTCCTGACAGGCCACGTCGATGAACTGCTCTTCGGTGATGAGATACGCCCGCCCGAGCGTCTGGCTCCTCGACGCTTCAGGTCTGACGAAGGCGACCGCGCCACCCCACGCATTGGACATGCGTGCGAAGTACAGCTCCCGGCTGATCGCGAGCGCGTAGTCGCGGATCGGATCCTGAGGATTGCGGCATCCGGGGTAGGTGGCGCGGTTGAACCGTGACGGCCCGCCGCGGATGTACTCGAGAAATCGCGTCCGGTTGACGTTCGATCCGTATGCGGCATACCACAGCATCTTCATGACGATTCCTTACCCCATAGAGTACCGAATGAGGACCCCGGGACGAAAGCAAAAGAGACGTGCTTGCGGTATGCTCCTTAACGTGGCCAGCGAGATATTCGAGTTCCGGGGTGCGTTGATCAAGGAGCAGGGGATCACCTTCGCGGTGGTAGAGGTCGATCCGGCCGTGCTCACGGGGGGGGACCGACGCCTGACCGAAGAGCGTGCGCGCTACGCCCCGATCTTCAAGGAAGTGCCGATCGTCCTGGCAGCCCGGGGACCGGACAAGCGGGCCCGCTACTCCGGACGACCGGATATCGTCCGTTTCCTCGCGTCGACCGGCTGGACCCGCATACCCTGGAAACGGTACCGGGCGCGCAGGAAGGATCGGAACCCTTTCAGGGACTGGGCATGAATCGGGCTCTACGCAGTGAGGACGGCCTCGCGCAGCGCCGGTTCTTCGACCGGAGACAGGTAGCCGGTACGGATACAGGAATCGAGCAGTTCGTTGCTGATGTACTCGCACGACTCACGGACGTGGTGATCCGCGATGCTCGTGATGCGGGCATCGTATCCACCCGGCGCTTCGGCGAGTAGCTCGATGTACGTCTCAATCCCCGAAATGCCCTTTACACGAAATCGCCTGTTCATCGCGACCTCCACACTATAGAATGTCGGAGCATACCGTGCCGTCGTTTAGCGAAGCTTTCACCCGTACAATCCTCGAGACGGCCGCATCCGGGGCGACAGTTGTCCTGCCGTCGGAGCTCGCCGCGGAGTTCTGGCGGCTCGAGGTGATCCGCTGCGGAGAGCTCCGCGCCATTCGCGAGGATCGCGTCGTCTCATGGGACCGGTTCAAGGAGCGTGCCTTCGAGCTTCGGACGGACCGGCGGCCGGCAAATCGGGTCGTAAGAGCGGTATTCGCCCGGCAGCTGATCGCGGAAAACGCCGAAGACCGGTTCCTGAGGCGGGTTGTACCGCCATCGGCGGCGTCAGCCGCGGACGGATTCCGTGAATACCTGACGCAGATCCTCGCGGTGCTACCGAGGGCGCAGACGCTCTCCGGGCCGGCGGCCCGGGACCCGGAGCTGGGACGGCTCGTCGCAGACCTGCGGGAGCTCGAGCGTCGGTATACCGTCTTCCTGGATGAACACGGTCTGTTTGAACCGGCCTGGCTCGAGCGCACAGCGTATCGCGGCGGTGACCATCTGCTCGTCATGCCGGAGCTCGCCGAAGACTACGTCGAGTTCGCTTCGGCGCTGGCGCAGGTACCGCAGGTTCCGGTCCCCGAGGCCCGGTTGCCGCATCTGCAGCTCTATCCGGACAGCCGGACCGAACTCGAAGACACTCTGGGCGCCATCGCCGGTCTCCTCGACGCGGGAGTCGCGCCGGAGTCGATCGTGCTCACCGTGGGCGACCTCGAGGCGCTACGAGTTCGGCTTCGTCAGGCCGCAGAGCTCGCCGAGGTGCCGCTGTCGTTCCGCCAGGGCGTGCCGCTCGCGAGGAGCGCAACCGGACGGTTTCTCAGCGCCGCGGCTGAGGTCGTGAGCTCGGGATTCAGCCTCGAGACGGTAAAACGGTTCCTTCTCAACCGCGCGGTTCCCTGGAAGAACTACGCGGCGAACGCAAGCCTCATCGCCGCCGGCGCACAGGAAGGGTGTCTTGGAACCGGGGGACGGCCCGACCCGCGATGGCGCAGGGTTGAGGGAGCCGCCGAGAGAGAGCTCATCGGTCTGCTCGTCGGCGAACTGCCCGGGATCACCGGGGCCTCGTCGGCCGCAGGCCTGCGAAGCCGCCTCTTCCGGCTCTTCTCCCGACTCATCGACCGCGACCGGTGGGATCCACAGGAAGAGCGCCTTCTACAGCGCTGCCTCGAGGAGCTGCGCTCGCTCGCCGACATCGAGGCGAACGGGCTCAAGGTCCCCTCCCCCTACCGGTTCTGGATGGATCTGCTCGCCCGCCAACTGTACGTCCCACGGGAGAACAACCGCGGCATTGCGGTCCTGCCCTACCGCGTCGGTGCCGTGCTCTACCCGGATCACCACTTCGTGATCAACGCGAGCAACGCGGCCACCTCCGTGCGCATCTGCCGCTACCCGTTCCTGACCGAGGCCGAGCGCGAACAGATCGGCGAGAGCGTGGCCGACCGGAGCCTCACCGACCGTTTCCTGCGCGCCTACGCAGTCTCCGGCCGATCCGTCGCCGTATCGTGCAGCCGCACCGGCTGGGACGGACCGTCGCTCCCGCCGGGAGACTTCGTCGCAGGCGGCCGCATAACGGATGCGCCGGCAGGAGCGAACGCACT
>SLST01000231.1 GCA_007130265.1 Spirochaetales bacterium | reverse complement strand
TCGCCGCCTCCTCGAGCCCGATGCCGAAGACCGGGGCCGGTCCGCGTACGCCCAGGATGAAGCCGTGGCCGCGTATCGCGTCGGCCTCGCACAGCCCGTAGCTGATCGCTTCGCCGGAGTCTGCCTGCGCGAGGTGCGTCTGCATTTTCCGCTCGTCCGGCGACGGGAACGGATCGTACCAGTGGACGATCCAGTCGGGTAGCCGGCGGTAGAAGCGCAGGAGCGGTTCGACGTCGGCCCCGCTCAGAGGGCGGACGCGGTGGTCGGTTGTGCGTTGCTGCATGGCGATGGTAGTGTAGCCGCAAATCCGCAAAAGGACACCAAAGGGACCGACGATGGGCACACATGACGCGAGCACAACCCACGATGGACGATACGAGATTGGCGAAGCGGGGCGGCGTACGGTCGTCGAGATCCTCGACGGCAGGCCGCACATCACCGGTCTCGCCGGCTGGGCGACCGACGGAGCAGCGGCGATTCCGGCGCCCGCGGCGGGTATCGCGACAATCAGCGCCGACGGCAGGCGATGGACCGCGAACGACCTCCTCGTCACGGGGCTCGACGCGAGCGCACACGCGATCACCATTCGGTGCGACGTCGGCACGAGCGGACTCTCCCTGGAGACGAAGCTCGTCGCGCACGAAGCAACCGGGGTCGTCGACCGGACGGATACGCTCGTGAATGAGGGACGCGACGCGGTGCTTGTCTCGCGCGCGCTCGCGCGCCTGCCGCTCGGTCGCAGCCGGTACGAGCTCTATACGCAGGAGAGCCGTTGGTCGCACGAGAACCAGGGAAGCTGGAGCCGACTCTCGACCGGGTCGGTCTCGCTCGACCATCTGCCGGGCAGACCCACCGAGGGCGCTACCCCCTTCATCGCGATCCGTCGCGCAGGGGAGGGCGAGGGGCTCGCGGCGCACCTGTTGCCGAGGGGTAACTACACGATTCGTGCCTCGGCGGTTCCCGCGATGGGCGACCTGCCTTTCGGGTTGCTCGAGATGGGCCTCTCAGACCGCGATCTGCGGCTCTCGCTCGGCCCCGGTTCGGCGGTGACCGTGGCACGCCTGCTCTTCTCCTGTCTGCCGGACGGCGAGCCTCACTCGGCCGCCCCCGGGCTTCACCGCTACCTGCTCGACACGACGCTCCCGGCGCCCAAGCCGCCGCCGGTCGTCTACAACACCTGGTTCGACCAGTTCGACCGGCTCGAGGTGCCGCGGCTGCGCGAACAGCTCGCTGCGGCGAAGGAGATCGGGTGCGAGGTGTTCGTCATCGACGCCGGGTGGTTCGGGAAGGGCGAAGCGAGCTGGTCGTCGCAGACCGGCCATTGGCAAGAGAATCCGGACGCCGCCTTCTGCGGGAGGATGAGCGCGTTTGCCGACGAGGTCCGTTCCGCGGGTCTGGGGTTCGGCCTGTGGATCGAGCCGGAGCGCATTGGGGCCGACGCTCCGGTCCGCGCGGAGCATCCGGACTGGTTCATCCCGGTGGGAGAGGTCGCCCGAATCGACCTCGACCGGCCGGCCGCGCGCGGCTGGGTGAAGTCGGAGATCGAGCGGCTCGTGACGACGTACCGGCTCGCGTGGATGAAGGTAGATTTCAACTTCAGCCTCGGGCTCGACGACACGGGAAGCGAGCTCACGCGGTACTACGAGCAGTGGTACCGGCTCATGGACGACGTCCGCTCAGCGTACCCGCGTACCTTTTTCGAGGGGTGCGCGAGCGGCGGGATGCGGCTCGACCTCGAGTCGCTCGCCCACTGTGACGCGCACTTCCTCTCCGACACGGTCAACCCGGTGGACACGGTTCGCATCGGCGAAGGGGCGTGGCTGCGTCTGCCACCCGGCCGCCTCAGCCGGTGGTGCGTCATGCGTTCGGCCGGTCCCGCGGTCCCGCGCTACGGCCTGCCCATGGCGAGAGCCCCGCAGACGGTCGTCGTGCCGCGAGGAGCGCTCTGGGAGCCGGCGGAGTCGGTCGACATCGAGTTCGCGCTCGCGGCGGCACTCCCCGGTGTCTTTGGGCTCAGCGGCGACCCCGCGTCGCTCGCGCCGCCGGAGCGTGGGGTGGCGGCGAGCGCGATCGGCTACTACAAGCGGCACCGCGAGGCGATCGGCAGGTCGGTGGGGCACCTGCTCACCCCGCCGCGGCAGCTCTCCTCGCGCGAGGGCTGGGCAGCCGTCCAGCTCGACGCCGGCGTGACGCACATCGTGATCGTCTACCGGATGGGCGACTGCGGCTCGCCTCCCGCGATCCGTCCGCGCGGTCTGGATGCTGAGTTCACGTACACCGTTGCCTGCGGCTTCGACGAGGTGCAGACCGACGAGCGGGTATCCGGAGGCGAGCTCGCTCACGGGCTCGCCGTGGCGGGCCGGATGCCGCCGGCCCACCATGGGCGGAGCGCGCTCGTGTACACGATCACGCGCGCACAGTAGCGCAACGCATCTCGCATTGACCGAGATCGGCCTCCCGTGTAGGCTCAGGAATGGCCCACTACCGCATACCGTTTCCACCCGTTCCCGCCACCGACCTGCGCACGATGCTGCACCGGCACCTCGTGAACCGCGCCTTCGAAGGCATGCTCGCCGGCGACCGCAGACGCGAGGAGGCGCTCGCCGCAGGCTCAGCGGCGGCCCACCTCCACCGGGTGCGCGATTCGGTGCGTGCGGCCTTCGGCGAGATGCCGTTCGCCGCCTCAGGCGGGCCGCTCGAGCTCGAGACGGTCTCCCGGCACGAGACTCGCACCTGCACGATCGAGAACGTGCTGTTCGACTCTTTCCCCGGATGGCGGGTGAACGCGTCGGTGTTCATCCCGAAGACCGCGGGGCCCCACCGGGCGATAGTGATCCCGGTCGGACACAGCGGCAAGCAGTTCGCGAACTACCAGATCCCCGCCCAGGCTTTCGCGTCGCTCGGCTACGTCGCGGTGCTCTTCGACCCGCCCGGTCAGGCGAGTGAGAAGCAGCCGGGGAACGACCACTTCCGCGACGGGGTGCGCTCGTTTCTGCTGGGCCTGAGCCCGAACCGCTACTTCGTGCTCGATGCGTTGCGGTGTATCGACTACCTCGAGACGCGCGACGACGTGGATCTCTCCCGGGGGGTCGGAATGACGGGCGTGAGCGGCGGCGGGGTGACGACGCTCTTCGCCGCGATCTTTGACGACCGGATTGCCTGCACCGGGCCCTCGTGCTGCATCAACCGGGTGATCGACCATCCCCTTGGCGACAGCTACTCCGAGTGCCCGGAGAAATACTGGGACCGACGCATCGCCGACGGGATCGACGCCGTGGACGTCGCCCTCGCGAGCTATCCCGTGCCCATGCTCTACATGGCCGGACGCGACGATGAGGTCTTCACGATCGACAAGTCGCGGGAGCTTGCCGCCCTGTGCGCGGCCGCGTGCGAGCGGCTCGGCGGGGCCGACCGGTTCGCCTTCTACGAGGACGCGAGCGGCCACGCGTACACGCTCGAGCAGGTCGCGCGGTTCGCGGCCTGGATGGAGCGCTGGATCGGCGGGGAGGCGGATCCTTCCGTGCCGCGACTCGATCCGGACGTGTTTTCGATGCTCGACTACGAACAGCTGCGGTGTCGGCCGGCGGCCGAGGCGAACATGTTCACGATCAGCCGCGAGATGGGGCGCCGGCTCGCTCGTGAACGGCCGGCGGTGCCCGCTACGGAGGCAGCCGCGCGACTCGTGGGGACACCGGGCGCGGCAATATCCTGGGTCGAGTCCGCTCCGTTCCGCGTCTGGATGCAGGATCACACCGAGGCGCTCTGCAACGTCGAAGGTCTCGACGTTCCGACGACCGTCTACCGGCCGCACGGCGAAGCGGCTGCGGCGACCCTCGTGGTCGTAGTCGACGACCGCGGACGCACCGCTGCGCTCGAGGGAGGCGGCCTCGCGCAGCAACTCAGCGGCATGACCGACCGCGACGCCGAAGGCGCCTTGCCGGTGCTCGCCGTCCCGGACCTGCCCGGTTGGGGCGACAGCCGTCCGGCGCTCGTCCCCTACGCCGCGGCATCGTGGGGCAGCATGGACCGCTTCCTCTCGTACCTGTCGTTCGGGCTCGGCGACGGGCTGCTCGCCCTCAGAACCCGTTGTCTCGTCGCGCTCTGCCGCGAGCTTCTCGAGCGGGGTGCCGGCACGTCGGTCGTGCTCGTGGGGCGCCGGACGGGCGGCATCGTCGCGACGCTCGCCGCGGGTCTCATGGAGGAGGTTCGCGGGCTCGCGCTCCTCGATTCACTCGCATCGTTTCAGCACCTGCTCGAGGCCGAACGGTACGCCTGGCCGGCTGAAGCCTTTGTCCCGAATGCGCTTGCCGTGTCGGATCTGCCGCAGCTACTCGCTCAAGTTGCCGAGGGCGGGGTGAAGGTGACGGTGATCAACCCCCGCGACGGCGAGCGAGCGCTCGTGGACCAGGGCGAGTGGAGACGGATCTGTCCCGCCCTCGCGGGAGAGGTGCGGTGCACCGACGATGAAGCGACGGCGGTCGCGCATCTTCGTGAAGTAGTTGGCTCGCTGACGGGCCGCAAGGGGAGAGAAAGTGACACACCGTGAACGAGTGCTGGCCGCGATCGACCGCAGGCCGCTCGATCGGTTGCCTACCGACTACTGGGGCACCCCGGAGACGACGAACGCGCTGCTCGCGCACTTCGGGGTGACCGAGCAGATGGAGCTCTGGAGGAAGATGGACGTCGACAAGATCGTCGGCGTGACCCCGGAGTACGTTGGCCCCGCCTTCGAGTACCATCCACCGGGGCGATGGACCAATCCGTTCGGGTACTGGGGGGTGAAGACGCGCGAGATCCCGTACTCCGACGGCGAGGGGGTCTACTACGATATCTGCTACAGCCCCGTCCGCGAGATGGCGTCGATCGAAGAGATCGAGGCGAACTACACCTGGCCTTCGGCCGACTGGTTCGACTTCTCAGGCGTCGCCGACGCGTGCGGCGCCCACCCGGAGTACGCGGTGGAGGCCGGGTACGTCTCCGCGCTGTACATGTACCAGAACATCCGCGGCGTCGACCAGGCGTTGATGGACTTCGCCGCCGACCCTGACCTCGCCGAATACATCCTCGAGCGCATCTGCGACTTTCTCTACGAATACAACGTCAGGCTCTTCGAGTCCGGACGCGGGGGGATCGACATCACGCAGGTCACCGACGACTTTGGCATGCAGTCCGGGCTCATGATCAGCCCGGACACCTTCGACCGGTTCTTCGCGAAGCGCATGAAACGGTTCATCGACCTCGCGCACGATGCCGGCATCCGCGTCTTCCATCACGACGACGGGGCGATCATGGATCTCATTCCGCGGCTCGTAGAGCTGGGGATCGACGTGCTGAACCCCATCCAGTGGCGATTGCCGGGAATGGACCTCGAGCGCATCGCCTCCTTTGGCGACCGGATCGCTTTCCACGGCGGAATCGACAACCAGGAAGTGCTGCCCTTCGGGACGCCGCAGGACGTCCGCGATGAGGTCGCCCGGTGCGTCGAGACGCTCGGCCGCGGTGAGACCGGCTACGTGATCGCGCCGTGCCACAACGTGCAGCCGAACACGCCGGTTGAGAACATCCTCGCGCTCTACGAAGCGGCGCGAGAGCTCGGATGAGCCGGAGGTCTTCCCATGAGCAGTGACACGCTCTGCCCGGTGAACGTCGCGGAGGCGACGCTCGACCACTTCTTCGACCCGCATCTCTCGTCGCTCTCCCGGTACGAGCTCGTCGACCGCGGCGGTCGGGGGGCGAGCGTCTCGCAGTACTGGTGCAACGTGAAGGTCGCGATGCCGGCGGGTGAGACGGGCCCGCAGGTTGCCTTCGCGAGGCCGTGCGATCTGGACGTGTCCGGGTACGACCGGTTTGTCGTGCGCGCCTCGCTCCCGCGGAGCGTGACGATGGAGGTGCGCCTTCTCCTTGACGGGACCGAGGCGCGCGTGATCCGTGGTGCGACCGGCATAGACGACCTCAAGGAGTACGAGGGGGGCTTCGCGGCCACCCGCCTGAACAGGATCGAGATCTCTTTCGCGCGCAGCGACGCCGCGGCGGCCGCGGCGAACATCGAATGGACGATGCTTGCCTCCTCAGGGCGCCGCACGCTCCTCGACCACGACTGGCCTTCGTACGACGCCCGGTGGGAGGGGTACCTGAAGACCGACGTCGGTCTAGAGGAGGTACGCCCGGACATCGGGTTCGTCTTCGACGAGCGCGAGCTCGACCGGCTTCGCGAGAAGGTCACTCGCGAGCCGTACCGGGGTATCTACGGCGAGCTCAAGGCGCTTGCCGAGTCGCACCGGGACGACGAGCCGGAGCGCATGATCGGCCGGGTGAACACGACGCTCTTCTCGCGGTACGCCCGCGATTCGCTCTACGAGGCGCCCGGGACGCCCGGCACCTTCGGCGAAGCCGCCCGCGCGCTCGCCTTCGTTGGACTCGTCGAGCGTGACACCGGGCTCCTTCGCACCGCCGCGCGAATCGCGCTCTCGCAGGCGATGTGCGGCCACTGGCGGTGCTGGCTCGACACCCATCCCATGAGCACGTGGGAGCATCGCGCCTTCCAGCAGTACCGTACGGCCGTCGCCTGTGCCTTCGCGCTCGACTGGGCCGGCTGCATGCTCACCGACTACGGCAAGCACGTGATCACCTGTGCGATCGAAGAGAAGGGACTTGCCGAGATCCAGACGACCTTTATGCGGCACCCTTACGTCCGCGGCAACAACCAGGGGCTCTTCTTCGCCTGGGGATGGGTCGTCTGCGTGCTTGCGATGGAGAAGCAGCAGCCGCGCGCGATCGAATGGCTCGACCACGGAGTCTCGCTCCTGCGTGAGACGCTCGAATCGTACGTGCTCGAAGACGGCGGTGCCGACGAGGGGATCGGGTACCTCACCGGGTCGCTCACGCAGGCGCTCGAGGCGATCCTCCTCGCTTCCCGGCGCACCGGCGACGATCCGGCCGCGCTTCTTCCGGCAGGCGTCAGGCGCGTTCCGG
>SLST01000580.1 GCA_007130265.1 Spirochaetales bacterium | reverse complement strand
CGTTCTCGGCGACACCTGCGCGGCCTTCTACGGCCTCGGGGCGGGGTGAGGACCGCGTCGGCCCCCATCACCACCCGACTTGAGTGCAGCTTCTTCCGGGTGACGCGCGGAAGCCTTTCCCTCTCGAGGCGCCGCGCGGTATGATCAAGAGGTGAGAAGAGCCGACGACCTGATCCAGCGCTTTCTCGACACGATCGGCCAGAGCGAGGGCTCGGTCTACGTGAGTCTCTTCCGCAGCTGGGAACCCATCGTCGGCGAACGGATTGGCGCGCACTCGCAACCGGTGGACGTCCGCGGCCGCACGCTCATCGTGGAGGCCGACCATCCCGGCTGGGTTCAGATGGTCATGATGCGCCGCACCCGGATCATCGCGGAGCTGAAGCGCCGCTTCCCGGAGCTCGGCATCACCGGCATCGCCGTCCGCGTCGTCGACCGCCCCGGAAGTACTCCGGCCGCTACCGGCCGCTCCCCGTCACAGCCGGACGAACGCGCCACACACGCCTCCCCCGACAACTCCGACTCCGACGAGCGGGCTGCATCAGCGCCTCCGCCGCCCCCGCCCTCGCGCGACGAGAAGGAAGCGCTCGAGCGAATCGAAGACGAGGACCTTCGCGACGCCCTCGCGCGGCTGCGCGACGACCTTGACGAGTGAGGCACCGGGGACCGGCCCAGGCCGGCCCCATCGCCCGACCCTACATGTCGACCGTGACTATCTCGAATCTGGATGCCCTGAGCTGCATCTTTCGTGCATCGCGCCCGGCGGCGATCACCACGTACGACTCGCTATCGCCGAATGGCACGACGGCCGACAGGTACTCGCTCATCGCCCCGGGGAACGTGTAGAAGTCCCAGACGTAGGTGCTCATTCCTCGATCCAGGCGTTCCTTGCTGAAATACGACGTGAGGTCTTCGCCTTCGACTCGGATCGATTGGGCGTCTCGAGTCTGAAAGAGGATCGTGCCGCCAAGGTCCTCGATAGCCTCCTGGTAGAAGAGCATGATCTCAAGGGGTGAGCTTCCTTCTTCCGGGCGGCACCAAAGACGGCGGATGGTACCCATGACCGTCACCACCTCCTCCTCGCTCACGACCACGTAGTACTCCTCAAAGCCGATCTCGTCGTCGTAGCGGACTTCGCTGTCGCCAAAGATCGGTATGACGTCGGCAATGCCCTGCGGGTCGTCCGCTGCCGCCGGTGTGACCGAAACGTCCCGAGTCTCGACAACCGTTGCGCATCCCGCTGAGACGAGCAGCACTCCAACCATCAGCGCCGTGGCCGCTGCGCATGCCCGCTTCACCTTGGTTCCTCTACACATCACATATCCTCCACGAAGTTTCAGCACTCGCTGTTGTTCCTACCATAGCCCATCGGGTGCCCAAGTCAACCCCGGTCAGGCAGGTGCCCGCCAATTCGGGCGGGTGCCCATGTCGCCTTACAAATCTGTAATCCTCCTGCAATGTATCTGTAAGGCAGTGTACCTACTATCTCTCCAGAAGAAAAAGGCATGGAGGAGTAGCCATGAGGCGAGACCAGGTGTTTCGATCGATAGCGTCGGTGGTCGCGCTCACCGCGATCGCGGTCGTCGGAGGATGGCTCGGGTCACAGTTGCCCGCGTGGACGCCGGATTCGGTGCCGCAGACGGCGGAGCAGCGGACTCAGCACGCGAGGACCGACTACGCGACGCACACTGATATGTCTGAGGCACGGAACCTCTTTGCGCGGAGGCCTGCGACGCCTGTCGAGCGGGTCGCCGCGGTTGATCCGGCAGAACGCCACGGCGTTGCGCGTGCATTCCAGGAGCAGTTCCGAGCCGTGTCCGAGATGACGATTCCGGTGGTGGTCGAGATCAACGTAGTGAACACGGTGCGGCGTCGGGTCCAGTCTTCGCCGTTCGAGTTCTTCTTTGGAACGCCGCGCGGGCAGCAGCCGGAGGAACGCGAGTTCACCCAGCGTGGACTCGGGTCCGGCGTCCTCGTTGCGCGAGACGGCGAGACGGTCTACGTCGTTACCAACGACCACGTCATCCAGTCCGCGACGGAGATCGAAGTGGTTCTCGCCGACGGTCGCCGATTCGACGCCGAGCTCATCGGCGGTGACGACCGCATGGACATCGCGGTGGTCAGCTTTGCAGCTCCCGACGAGGTCCCTTTGGCGAGCCTCGGCGACTCGGACGATCTGTTCGTGGGAGACTGGGTCTTTGCCGTGGGGAATCCGCTCGGATTCGAGTCCACGGTGACCGCCGGCATCGTCAGCGCAAAAGGTCGCCTTCCCTCTGCTTCCTCCGGTCTGAGCGGTGTGACCGACTACATTCAGACCGACGCGGCGATCAACCGCGGCAACTCCGGCGGTGCGCTCGTGAACCTCGAAGGTGAGATCATCGGCATCAACACCTGGATTGCCTCGCAGACCGGCGGCAGCATCGGCCTCGGATTCGCGATCCCCATCAACTCGGCGAAGCGGGCCATCTCCGACATCATCACGTCGGGCGAGGTCGCCTACTCCTGGCTGGGCGTCCAGGTCGCAAACGCCGCCGGCGTACTGGCACAGGAGCTGGGAGGCGACGATTCAGGCGCGCTCATCACGGGGATCTACGAAGGATCACCGGCGGCTGTCGCGGGATTGCTCCCCGGCGATATCGTCACCCACATTGGCGATCGCGACGTTCCCGACTCAACGGCGCTCGTGCGAGCGATCTCCGCTACAGAGCCCGGCCGCTCAGCATCGTTCCGAATAATCCGTGACGGCGAGCGCCTCAGCCTTGACGTGCGCACCGCTCCGCGCACCCCGGACAGCGGGCAGGACCTCTCGTCGCTGTGGCCCGGCGTCACCGTCGCGCCCATCTCCGACGAGGCGCGCGAGCAGCTCAGCCTTGACGAGGAGCTTCGCGGCGCGATCATTGCAGCCGTCCCATCCGGCACCCCGGCGGGCGCGAGCGGGTTGCGCCCCGGTGACGTCGTGACGGCGATCAACGGTGTCCCGGTGGAAGACACCCGTGACTTCTATCGCGCGCTGAATGAATCGAGACAGGACGAAGTGCAGTTCCGGGTCGTCCGCGAAGGGCGGCATCTCATCATGGGATTCGTGCGCTCCATGGCGAGCCGATTCGACTCCGTTCCGCCGAGAGGCTGAGTATCTCAGTCGGCGGCCGCCTGCCCTCGCAGACGGCCGCCTCGCCGCTCACTACATGGCATAGCCGGCGATCGTCCAGGCGACGTCGCCGACGTGGGCGCCGCCGGAAAGCGATCGTCGGTTTGACAGCACCACGACCACGATGTTTGCGTCCGGGTAAACCAACCAGCTTGCATTGCCGCCCAACTGGCGACCTGTATGCCATCGGACGGCCCTCCAAAGATGCGTGCCTCGCCGCCAGCCGATTGTTCGGTCGTTCGCGAGACTTGGTGTGACCGCCGTCCACATGAGATCCCTGGTCGCGGGTTCGAGCAGTTCCCCGTCGATCAGTAACTGCCCCAGTCGAGCCATGTCGTAGACGTGGGCCTCCATACCGCCGCCAAGGACCTTCCAGCTCAGATCGTCCACGGAGCCCGAACCGCTTGCCGGTTCTACCATGAGCGTCCCCGAATCATTGTAGATGCGCGCGCGGTGCTCGTCGGCTATCGAACGGTCTTCAGCGCGCAGAGAAGTGAGGCCGAAGGGGGTGCTGAGCTCTGCCTCAACGAGGTCGGCAATGGACGTGCCGGTCACGCTCTCGAACGCGGCGCCCAGCAGCGTGTAGCCCGGGGTGCTGTAGCGGTACCCTTCTCCGGGGCCGCACACTTCCACACCCGAGGCGAGCGTGAGGCTGTCCGAACTGTCTTCACCGGAGAGCAGCTCGTTGTCCCAGAAGTCGAACTCTTCGGCCGCTTCGAAGGCGGTGTCGTAGCTGTCGTACTCGCGGGACGAAACTACGGATTCTGCGTAGTGCGGAAGGCAGCCCTGATGGGCGTACAGGTGCGCGAGTGTGTGGCCGTGCTGCGATCCCATGTCGGGGACGTGAGTCCTCGTCACGTCCGCGAGGACGTCGAGATCTCCTCGCTCGTGCAGTCGCATACCTATGATTCCGCCCACAGCCTTGCTCACAGACGCGAGACGGTAGCTCGTGCGCGCGTCGGCCGGCCGTTGGTTCTCGACGTCTCGATATCCAAATCCGCGACGGTAGACGAAGACACCGTCCTTCATGATTGCCGCGCTGATGCTCGGCAGGCCCTCATTCTCCATGTGGGCCTCGAGATCAGCATCCACGTCGTTGCGGTGCTCCCAGGTGGCACGCATCGCATTCTGCCGCCATACCGCCGCGACCCGGGTACCGCCGTCCGTATCATAGATGGCAAGACGCAGGGGCCGGTACCCCCGGTCGGTCATCTCACGAATGCGGTAGCCGTACGACGTGGGGGACATGTCGCGATACGCGCCCCACGCTCGTCCGCCGTGACCTTCAGGGCCTTCCTGGCTGCCCTGGAAGGCGTTCCTGTTCCGGTTGTCGACCCAGATCGCCGCGAAGTACTGGTTTCCGCCCTGCGTGTACGAGATCAGGTCTATGAGTCTGTCGTTCGCGGCGAAATGGTACTGAAATGTGTCGCCGTAGGTCTCAGGCGTCATGTTGATGATGTGCGTCCAATCGAAGTCGTCGACGTTCTTCACCCATACGCCGGCGTACCTCGGATCGCCGTCTTCCATGTACGCCTCCACGTCAACCGGCATGAATCCTTCATCCTTGTACGTCGAGTAGCGGGTGGCGTACTCCCCGGTCGTAACTGCCCGGAAGGCTCGCCACTCGAGATCTTCTCTGTTCTCGAGCCAGATGCCTGCCCAGAGGCGTTGACCGTTTCTCACATACGTCGCCTGGTTGACCATGCGATAACCCGCGTCTGACAGATCGTCCTGCAGGCTTTCGATCTCGACGAGCGAGAGGTCCCAGTGCGCCTGCCACCGGCGATCGCCCGGCAGGTCCTCGTGCCAGATGTTCTCGTGCCAGACCGCGTGGTAGCGCTCGGCTGTCTCGTCAAAGCCCATATCAACCATCATCAGCCCGCGAGAGCGCATCTCGTTGTTGCGCTCCTCGAATCTTCTCGCGGTCATGTTGCGCAGCGCGCTCCACCGCACCTGCTCCGGATCGATGAGCGCGGTCCGAGTCTCTTCTACGGTATCCGACAGCGTCTCGAGCCCGCCAACCAGATTGTCGCAGCCGCTCAGCACGAGTGTCACGAGAACTGCGGCGAGTGCCGCCAAGCGCAGGATGCTCTTCGGTGTCCGTGTCTCTGTCCGTGTCCGTGACGGCGAACGGCGCGACGTCACCGGGCCGGTGCCGAGAGCCGCCGGCGGTACCGCGTGAGTACGTAGTCGTTTCATGGAATCACTCCTTCTCCAAGGCGCTCCACAGACCCGTCAGCGACAGTTCAGGGCCGTGAAGACTCCGGCGACCCCTGCGGTCGCCCCTCACGCCAATAGCTTACTACGCGAGTCATGTATCTTCAACTGGATCCAAAAGAGAAGATGGAGAAGGAGCTGCGAGTGGTCGTCCCCTGCCGCGTCTACAGCGACCTGAACCACTCTATGAACTGCGGAAACGCCACCTCCGGCTCTGCGAGTTCAGGGTGCCAGCGTTTCTCGTGCTCGAATGTCACCCAGCCGGTGTATCCAGCCTGCCGCAGCAGGGTGAGTCCGGCAGCAAGCGGCAGCGAACCGGTTCCCGCCGGCACGTAGCGCCATCCGTCGTCCATCGCCTGCGGGTGATTCGGGTCATACACTGCGTCTTTGATATGCGCGTATCCTATCCGGTCGCCAAACGCCGCGAACGTCTGCTCCGGGCTCTCGCCGCCCACACGCGACGTGTGGCCAATGTCCCAGAGCGCACCGAAGGACGGCGAGGTGATCCGACTCAGCAACAGGGCGCAGTCGCTGCTGCGGATCCAATGATCGTGCGTCTCGAACAACCAGCGAACCGAATCCGCCCCGTCGAGGTCCAGCACTGCGCCCATCGTCTCCACGCCAATGTCTGCGGCCTTCTCGTGGCCGATCTCCTCAACAGGCCCGCCGCCGAAGACCCGAACGTTCTCCACGTCCAGGTTCGCCGCTACCTCGAGCGTGCGCCTCGCCTCGTCGAGGTTCTCTCCGCGGCGTTCCGGATCGCAGACGCGCAGACTCGAGCTGATCGTGCACACGCGCAGCCCCGCGTCATCGAACCGCCGCCTCGTGTCGGCGACGCCCGTCGTGAACTCGGGCAGCGTCGTCACGTCGATCTCATCGCGCAGCCCGCGAAAATCGACCCCCTGGTACCCGTACTCCACGGCCCGGTCGATCACCGTCTGCAGGTCCCACTCCGGGCAGCCGAGCGTCATGAACGAGAGCTTCATACGTCCTCCTCGCCTTGGTTCTTCTATCCTATCAGCCACGGCGTGGTATTGGAAGAAAGCAGCGGCGGTCTGCGGCGTGCCCGCGCAGTGCCGCAAACTCTGGCAGAACTCCGACAGAATCGGTACAGTGGCCACTGCATGAGTAATGTGTCAATTGCAGTCATCGGCTGCGGCGTCATCGGTCGGGTCCACGCCTGGTCGCTCGCCGCGCTTCCCGGCGCCACACCGGCGCTTCTTGTCGACACGCGACGCGAACGCGCCGAGCGTCTCGCCGCCGATCTCGTTACAGCCTTTCCGTCGCTCGAGAAACCTGCCGTCGCGGAGACGACCGCCGAGGCGCTGGACCGTTGTGAGGTCGACGCGGTGACTATCGCTCTTCCGCACGCAGAACACCGCGGGCCGTTCGAAGCCGCGCTGTGTGCGGGCAAGGCCGTGCTGTGCGAGAAGCCGTACGCAACCTCAATGGCGGACCTCGTAGCGATGCGAACCGCGGCGGCCGCGGCTGCGGTTCCCGCGATGGGTGTCTTCCAGCATCGCTACTCGCCGCTCGCCCGTTTTCTTCGCCGGTCGATCCGTTCAGGCAGACTCGGCTGCGTTCAGAGCCTCGGGATAGACTTCGCGTGCCTTCGCGATGAGT
>SLST01000172.1 GCA_007130265.1 Spirochaetales bacterium | reverse complement strand
CTCGCCGACGCGGTCATCAACAAGCGGCCGCACCGGGCCTCCGGTGAGCTCACGGGACACGTCCTCGAGGTCATGCACGGCGTGCATATCGCGGCGGACAAAGGCGCGCGCTATGAGATCAAGCAGTCGTGCGACCAGCCGCAGCCGTTGCCGCGGGACTTCTGACGGGCGACCTACGCCGCGAGGATGAGCGCGGCGGCGTATACCGCCGTGTAGACCATGACGATCCGCATCATCGCGGCCATGTTCCGGTGTTTCGTCGTGTGCGAGTAGCCGCGGCGGTGCATCCCGACGAGCATGGCCGCGCTCGCGACTGCGCCCGCGGCGACGAGTACGGCCGCCGGGGCGGCCGTCGCTCGGCCAGAGAGCACGACGGCGAGCACGATGTAGGAGCCCGTACACAGAAGGTCGACCAGGAAGGGTGCCCCCCGTGCGCCGAGCACGATCGAGAGCGTCCGGCGCCCTGCCGCGTGGTCGCCCTCTCTGTCGCAGGTATTGTTCACCGCGAGTACGGCGGCGATAAGCAGCGTGCTCGGGACCGACGCGATGAGCGCGTCAAGCGTCATCTCGCCGGCGTACACGAAGGAGACGACGAGAAAGAGCACCGCACCCAGGAAGCCGCCGGCGAAAAGCTCGCCGAGCGGGGTCCGCGAGATGGGCAGCGGTCCTCCATTGTAGAAGAAGCCGACGAGCATACCGACGAAGCCGGCGGCGATGATCCACCACGACGAGAGCGAGGCGACGGCGAAACCGGCGGCCGCCGCGACCGCATAGAGCGCGAGCGAGACGAGCAGCGCGTGCGCCGGCGCAACTCCCTCGTGGAGGAGCACCTTGTCCGGCTCCACGGTGAGAAGCGGCGAGTCGACGCCGCGCACATAGTCGTAGAAGGTGTTGAAGGCCGTTGTCCCCATGTCGACGCAGAGCACCGCGACCGCGAGCAGCGCGGCGGTCACAGGCGAGATGGACGCCCCGGCGGCGAGCGCATAGAGCGTCGCGAGAAGGTAGGTTGAAACGCTGATGATCTTCGTTCGGATCTCAACGACGAGCAGGAACTGCCGAACCGTCATGGGCCGAGGCTCCGTTCAATCGGGCCGTTTGTCAAGGCGCCTCGATTCCGCCGGGCTTGCCGGGTGAACGCCGACCGATTCGCGTCCGACGAGACGAGGTGCGGACCGATCACGATCGTCCACGCCGATGAGCAGATCATCGTCATCGACAAGCCGCCGGCGATGCTGACGCATCCCCACCGTCGCGACCCGGGCGCCCCTACGGTCGTGGACGTCCTGCGCAGGCGGTATCCGGACGCCGCGAACGTCCACCGCCTCGACCGCATGACAACCGGCGCGATGGTGCTCGCCCGCACGCAGGAAGCCGCGGGCGAGCTCTCGAGGCAGTTTCGCGACCGCGAGGTGGGAAAGCGGTACCTCGCCATCGTACGCGGGCACATGGACGACGCCGGGGCGATCACCATCGCGCTCGAACAGCCGACGACCGGCGAGCAGGTCGAGGCGAGGACCGACTACTCGACGATCGCCCGTGGCCGGGTCGGCGAGCCGATCGGACGGTACGAGGAAGGATGGTTCACCCTCGTCGAGCTCACTCTGCACACCGGACGCACGCACCAGGCGCGTCGACACCTGCACCGGATCGATCACCCGGTCCTCGGCGACACAAAGCACGGCGACAAGAACTACAACCGGTGGGCGCTCGCGAAAACCGGCTCGAAGCACCTCTACCTCCGCGCGATCGAGCTCTCCTTTCGCCACCCGCTCGACGGCGAGCCGGTCAGGGTTCGACTCGGGATACCGGAGCTCTGGACGGTGCTGCTTGAGACCGTGGGGATCAAAGGCGCTCCCGGGATCGAAGGCGCATCACTGCTCCGGTGACGGCGGCCCTTCCGCACGAAACGGCGCAGGCTCCGCCTCTGCCGCGAGAAGACGGGAGCTCGCGCGACGGGATGCCCAGGCGGCCCACAGGAGAACGACGCAGGCCGCTGCACCGACTCCGGGCACGATCACGGTCCACGCCGCCTCGACGCTCAGTTCGTCGCGGATGAACACGAACCACAGCGCTCCGGTCTGGACGGTACTCGCGAGCGCGATCAGACCGAGCAGGAGGTTCGTGCCGCGGCGACGGACGGAGACAATCGCGAGCCCGAAACCCTGCAGCGAGACGACTCCAGCGCCGATGAAGCGCAGCCACCCGATGTTCGTCGGGTCGCCGTCGGAGAAGGTAACGTACCATTCGGGGATCACCAGCAACAGGCCGCCGAACGCAAGCGCCGCGAGCGCCGTCAGGATCAGGACGAACTTCACCATGGGTTCTTGCATGCGAATAGCATACACCTTTGTGCCACTTGGCCAAAGCGGTCGGATGCCGTACCATTGGCGCTGGAGGCACCATGGGACGAGGCGACAAGCGATAAAGAAAGGGAAAAATCTGGCGAGGATCCTACGGACGGCGAAGGCCGCGCACGAAACGCATTCACGACCGGAACCGGGGCGACTTCTAGCCGGCTAATCCAGGCTGGCGAACCACTCCTCGATCCGGCCGATGTTGATCTCCTCGAGATCGGTGACGACGATGTGAGCGCCCAGATCGTGCAGCGTCTGGGCGTCGAGAGTCCGCGCGACCCCGAGCACCAGTGCGAAGTTCCCGTTGCGGCCGGCCTCGACCCCTGAGTAGGCATCCTCGACCATCATGCTGCGCTCGGGTGCGACGCCAAGCCGTTCGCAAGCCGTGACGAAGATATCGGGCGCCGGTTTTCCGGCGAGACCGAACTCACGGCTGTCGGTGCCGTCCACGACGGTGCCGAACCGTTCGAGCAGGTTCCCCTCCTCGAGAACGAACCGGCAGTTGCGGCTCGAGCTTGCCACGCCGCAGCGAACCCCGCGCTCGAGCAGATCTTCGACGAGCTTCATCGTCGACTCGAAGACCGGGATGTCTCCGCTCTGCACGAGCTCGCGAAACCGCTCGTTCTTCGTATTCCCCACGGCGCAGACGGTCGTGAACCCGGGCTCGTCGGAGGCATCGCCGTACGGGAGTTCGATCCCACGCGACTCGAGGAAGCTCGACACGCCGTCGTACCGCGGCTTGCCGTCGACGTACGGAACGTAATCCTCATCGTGCTCGAAGGGACGGAACCCCTCCCCCTCGTGCCGCTTGAGCAGCTCGTCAAAGGTCTTCTTCCAGGCGCGGAAGTGGATGACCGCGGTGTCGGTAATCACCCCGTCGAGGTCAAAGATCGCGCCCTCAGGCAATCGTGTACTCATGTCAGTCCTCCTTTCGCCGGCTGCCGCCGCAGCGGGCTACGCGTAGTGCTTCCGGTGGAAACGCACGACCATCTGCACGCGAGCCTGCTCCGGATGCGGGTTCTCGATCACGTGGTCGATATCGCAGTGGTAGATGATGAAGTCACCGCTTGCGAGCTCGGCGCTCTTCTCGCCCGCCTCCACACGAACCCGGCCCTCGAGCACGGTGAGGTACTCTTCGGCGCGGGGGGCGTGCGCGCCGGAGACGAGCTCGGTCCCCGGGTCGAAGGTCAGATGGTAGATCTCGAGGTCTTCAGCCATCGAGAGCGGCGAGTAGACCTCGATGTGCGGTCCCTTGCCCGGCGTGTCGAGCACCACGACGTCCTGATGCCGGGTCACGGAGAACTTCCGCGCCGGCTCCCAGCTTCCTTTGAGAATCGCGTCGAGCTCGACCTCGAGACCGCGGGCGATCTTCCAGATGGTGAGCACGGTGGGGTTCACCTTGTCCGACTCGATCTGACTGAGCATCGCCTTGGAGACGCCGCTTCGTTCGGCGAGCCCCTCGAGCGTGAGACCCTGTTCCTTGCGTATCCGCTGGATATTCGAGCCGATCTGGGGCGGGGGCACGGGTTTCATGGGTCCTCCTCTGGCGGCGGCCTTGACGCCGGCTGCCGATCATCATACTATACGAACGGGTTCATTATAGTGAACCAGCCAACGGTCGTCAAAGCGATCATGAGAAGGGAGCATATGAGCGAGCGCATCCTCATCACCGGCGGACTCGGGCAACTCGGCTCCGAGCTCGCCGTCGCCCTCCGGGAGAGGTACGGCGAAGACTCCACCATCGTCACCGATCTGCGAGAACCCGCGAACGACCTTCCCGGACCATTCTATCAGCTCGACGCGCGAGACGGAACGCGTCTTCACGAGATCGTGCGCAAAGAGCGCATCACGCGCATCTACCACCTCGCGGCGCTGCTGTCCGCCGTGGCGGAGGCGCGGCCGCACGACGCCTGGTCGATCAACATGGACGGCCTCGTCGCGGTCCTCGAGGTCGCGCGAGAAGTCGGCGCGAGCGTCTTCACCCCCTCGTCGATCGGCGCCTTCGGGCCGCAGACACCCAAGGACTTCACGCCACAGGACACGATCCAACGGCCTACCTCCATGTACGGCGTGACCAAGGTCGCGGGCGAGCTCCTCTGCGACTACTACGCGTTCAAGTACGGCGTCGACACGCGCGGAGTACGCTTTCCCGGGATCATCTCGAACGTGACGCCACCCGGTGGCGGCACGACCGACTACGCCGTCGACATCTACTATGCCGCCGTCAGAGACCGACGCTATACCTGCTTCCTGCAGGGCGACACCTACCTCGACATGATCTACATGCCGGACGCCATCAAGGCGGCGATCGACCTCATGGAGGCCGACCCCGCGCGTCTTCGCCACCGCAACGCCTTCAACGTCACCGCGATGAGCTTCTCCCCGGAAGAGCAAGCCGCCTATATCCGACGCTATATCCCCGAGTTCGAGATCTACTACGACGTCGACCCGGTTCGCCAGGCAATCGCGAACAGCTGGCCGAACGCCCTCGAGGACTACGCCGCGCGCGTCGAGTGGGGCTGGCAGCCGGCGTACGACCTCGATTCGATGACCGCGGACATGCTGAAGACCCTTACCGAGCGGCAGGCGACCGGCGCGCTGTAGGCGCGCGGTCGGCCCTACACATCGCCACGGTGTCCCCGTACCTTAGAGGGCGATGAACCTCTTCGGACTCCCGCTCAGCGATCTGGTCGACCTCGTGCGCTCGCACCGCCTGCCCGACTACCGTGCCCGGCAGGTCGCGCAGTGGCTCTACCGGCATCACGCGGACACGGTCGCCGACATGACGAACCTGCCGACCGAGCTTCGCGAGACCTGGGCCGACGAGCACACCGTTGACTCGCCGCAACCACAGAGCGTTGAGGAGAGCAGCGACGGGACACGCCGCTACACCTGGGTCGCCCCCGGAGAGGACATCTACGAGTCTGCGGTGATCCCCGAGGAGGATCGCCTGACCCTCTGTGTCTCGAGTCAGGCGGGCTGTCGCATAGGGTGCAAGTTCTGCCTCACCGCGCGCAAGGGCCTGCGGTGGAACCTCTCGTCCGCGGAGATCCTCGGCCAGTATCGGAACCTTCCCGAGCGCGAGGAGGTGACGCACATCGTCTACATGGGAATGGGGGAGCCGCTCGACAATACCGACGAAGTCTTGAAGAGCCTGAGCGTTCTGAACGGCGAGTGGGGCTACGCAGTGAGCCCGCGGCGGATCACCGTCTCGACCGTCGGGATCCTTCCGGACCTCGAGCACCTGCTCGACAGGAGCGACGTCAACGTCGCGGTCAGCCTCCACGCGGCGCGGCGCGAAGAGCGGCTGCCGCTCGTCCCGGCGGAGAACCGCCACCCCATCGCGACGACGCTCGAGCTACTGCGCCATCGGGCGAACCTCCGCCTGCCGCCGTTCCCGGGGACCGGACGCCGACGCCTGTCGTTCGAGGTCGTCATGCTCGACGGCGTGACCGACCGGCCCGACCAGGCCGAAGCCCTCCGCGATCTGATCCGAGGGATCCCCTCGCGCGTGAACCTCATCCCGTGGAACTCGTTCCCCGGCACGACCTTCCGCCCGAGCTCGAGGCAGGCGATCGAGCGCTACCAGGCGGTCCTCAAGCGTGCCGGCGTCACAGCGACGATCCGAGAGTCACGCGGCCAGGACATTGGGGCGGCGTGCGGATTGCTCGCCGGCAGACACCACGCCGAATCGAGGGCGGCCGCGCCGGACGCGGGCACACCGGGCGTCGCTGCCGGCCGTCTCTCCGGTCAGGCTGAGTAGATCACGATGCAGTTGCGGCCGGAGTCCTTGGCCCGGTAGAGCGCCTGATCGGCGGCGTGCTTGATTGCCCCCACCGTCGAGCCGTGCGCGGGGAACTCCGCGATACCCTGACTCGTCGTCACGCGGACGACGCCGTCGGGCGCGGCGATCTCGAGCGCCTGCACCGCGACCCGGATCATCTCGGCGCGCTCGTAGGCCTCGCGGGCGCCCACCCCCGGCATGATGATCGTGAACTCGTCTCCGCCGTAGCGCGCCGGGATCCCGGCCTCAGCGAGCGCCTCCTGCACCGGGCGCGCGACGGCGGCGATCAGCTGGTCGCCGAACTGCTGGCCGTAGGTGTCGTTTATCGCATGAAACCGGTCGAGGTCCATCATGATCAGGCTGAACACGCTGTTCCGGACGGCCGCCTCGACGATCTGTTGCTCGAGCACGCCGTCGAGATGCCGCCGATTGTAGAGCCCGGTCAGATCGTCGGTGATCGCGCGTCGTCGAGCACCCTCGCCCCACTGAACGAGGTCGGAGAGGAAAGAGCTCGTGTTGGTGAGCCGATTGGTGGTGATATTGACCATGCGGTAGAGCACCTTGATCGCCGTGCTTGGATGCTGGTCCATGAGCGAGAAGAAATCGTCCTTGCGCAGCCGGTAGAGCACCCCTTCTTCGGACATGACACACGTTGCCGACCGAGGAGCATCCTCAAAGATCGCCATCTCGCCGAAGAAATCCCCGGGGCCGAGCTCTGCGACGTCCACGTCGGTACCCTCGGGCGCGACGCCGTATTTGCCCACTGCGGCAACAGCGACACATTCGTCGTATCGTGCGGGATAGACGCAGGTCGAGCTATTGCCGGCGGCAAACAGACACAGCGTGCCGTGTTT
>SLST01000103.1 GCA_007130265.1 Spirochaetales bacterium | reverse complement strand
TCGCGCCACAGGTACGAGCCAGGAGTCGACCGCCGGCTGCGCGTGCCGTCGAAACGCCAACACTACCAGCGCGATCCGCCGGTCGAGCGAATCCGGGATGACGAGGGTACGCCCGGTAAGGGTCTCTGCTACCAGCCGTGGAAAACGTACCGCCGACTTCATTCACGATGCAATATAACTCCATTCTTTTCAAAACGGCTATCAAGATTAATATACCTATTCACCCCGCCATCTTGACTGCGGTCATGCGGTTTGGCACATTTGGGGTCTGTTGTGCGGGCCCATAGCTCAGTTGGTTAGAGCGGCGGACTCATAATCCGTTGGTCGCAGGTTCAAGTCCTGCTGGGCCCAGAATGGCGTCTCTCGCGCAGGTCGCATCTCGGCGTTGCGGAACCGGAGTCTCGATGTCACAGTCGGACCACATACCTGTCGTCCTCCTCGCAGGTGACGCTTCGATAGTAGCCGTCAAACAGCGGCTCGAAGAGAAGGGGCTACGGGTCGTTCTCGTGAACGAGGAGAATGTCTTGACCGAGGTCCGTCGCGCGAGCGAGATCAGCGCCGCACAGGCGACCCCGCAACAACCGGAAGCCCGAACGGACGAGCCTTTCTTCGAGCATCTGTTCCATCACTCACCGGTGGCCGTCGTCATGGTTGACGAGACGGACCGCGTGAGGAAGTGCAACGCAGAGTTCACACGTCTCTTCGGATACGAGTCCAGCGACGCGGAAGGACAGCTCGTCAACGATCTCATCGTTCCAGCGCAGATGAGCGAGGACGGTTCCGAGCTCTCCCGACAGGTGCTCACCGGCAACCGAGCGTATCGGGAGACGGTACGCCGTCGCAAGGACGGTGCGCTCATCGACGTCGCGATCACCGGGGCTCCGCTTGCCGTTCAAGGTCGTCGGTACGCCTTCGCGATCTACCAGGACATAACGGCGCGCAGACTCGCCGAGCGGGCCCGGCAGAGACTCGAGCGGTTCGTTCGCGGGGTACTCAACGCGCTACCCGACAGTATCGCGGTGCTCGATGAGACTGGAACGATCCTCATGGTGAACGAGTCGTGTCAGCGGTTCGCCCGGGACAACGGACTGGCGTGGCCCGACTATGGCGTCGGACGGAACTACCTGACCGAGTCCGGCGGACGCACCGATAGCGCGACCGAAGCCACCCGGGGCATCGGTCGAGTCGTTGCCGGAGAGCAACAGCACCTCTCCCTCGAGTACCCGTGTCACAGCGCGTCCGAACAGCGTTGGTTTCTGATGCGCGCGAGCCGTTTTGCGACCGAGGATGGTCCGCGAACGGTGGTGATCCACACGAACATCACCGAGCGGAAACAGGCAGAGCAGCAGATCAGCGAGCTACTCGGCGAGAAGGAACTCCTGCTGCGGGAGACGCACCATCGAGTCAAGAACAACCTAGGGGTGATCAGAGGTCTGCTCGCTCTGGAGGGTGAACCGCAGGAGGGCACGTCGAGCTCGACGATCCTGCAGGACGCCGCAAGCCGTGTCGGGACCATGATGACACTCTACGACAGGCTCTACCGGTCCGGCGAGTATCGCGACATGAGCCTTCGCGACTACCTGCCGTCACTCGTCGCGGAGATCATGCGGCAGTTCGAGTCGGCGAGCTCGGTGGAGACGGTGTTACGGATCGACGATGTCGTGCTCGGCGCGAAAACACTCTCTCCGTTGGGAATCATGATCACGGAGATGATCACGAACTCGATGAAGCACGCCTTTACCGCAGTGGACGCGCCTCGGATCGAGCTCGTAATGCAGACAGACGGAGCAGTCACAACGCTCACCTACGCGGACAACGGCGTCGGCCTGCCAGACTCGGTGTCTGCGACCGCTCCGGAATCGTTCGGCCTGCGCCTCATTCACCTTCTTGCAGATCAGATTGGAGCGTCCCTCCGGGTGCACGGCGATGCGGGGACATCGTACACAATCACGCTCCCGAACGGGAGACCACGGGGTGATCGAGACCTGAAAGCCGGTTCCACCGGCCCGGCCTGCCTTGTCCCACGCGCGAACACCGGCTATGCTGAACTTGGACCGAAAGATGGTCCGGGAGGAGATGTATGAGCATAACCGGAGTACTCAGAGAATCGTATGAAATCGCAAAGAAGAACCCGCTGATATTCGTCCCGCTACTGGTGGCGAGCGTTTTCTCGGTTCTCTTCTCGCTGATCACGGTGGGTTCGACCGTCCCCATGTTGAGCGGTCTGGCCGCCCATCCGGCGACCGCAAGCCCGGAGCAGATGATGGCAGGCGTGGGCGCTGCGGTTGGCGGGGTATTTCTCGTATCCACCATTTCGGGAATCGTGTACCTGCTCGCTCACGGGATGACGGTTGCATTGGCAGACCTCGCGATCAAGGACCAACCGGCGTCTCTCGGCGCGGGATGGGGAAGGCTGATGTCGAGACTGGCGGCAATCATCATCGCGTCCATTCTGGTGGGTATCCTCGTCGGCATAGGCACCCTTTTGCTGGTACTGCCCGGAATCATCGTCGCATTCCTGCTGATGTTCACGCTCATAGCGGTCATGGTCGACGACGCAAATGCCTTTGACGCGTTGTCGCGCAGTTTCCGCACCGTCACCCGCCACTTCCGCACGACCTTCGTCGTGTTCCTCGTGCTGATCGCGCTCGGCGTGCTCTCGGGGATCGTGGGAGGGATCGTGGCCCTGATCCCGGTCCTGGGCGTCATCCTGACGATGGTCGTCTCAGCGCTCTACACCGGGTACGTCACGATCTTCATGCTCCTCGCGTACCGCAGAATCACCGCGACGCCCGAAGCAGCACCTGAGCCGCAGGCATAACGACCGCTCGCGGCGGCAAGCGGGCGGCCCTCACAGCGAATCTGCTGGCAGGCTGTCCGCCTAGCGATACCTGTCCACCCGTTCCTCGAGCTCCCGCGCCTGGGCTTCGCTCTCAGCGCGGCACATGATGTACAGCCCCTTTGAGCCGCACGCGTCGAGCAGAGGTATCACCTCGTCGGGTCTCACACCGATCGCCTGGACGCTCTTCCCGGCGGCGAGGATCCGTCGATAGAGGTCGTACCACTTGGGCATGCCGCCCGACTCGCCGACCGAGAGCTTCGACGGCGTCCACTCGATTGCGTGCAGCGGCTCGATCTCGAGAAGCGGCTCGAGATTGGGCAGACACGACTCGCCGTCGAGGTGAAACATCGAGAAGTCGAGCCACTCGCACTGTTCGGTGAGCGTCGGCACGACGAAGCGGCGGAAGAAGTCCGGGCCGAACATGCTGCACGCGTCGCACTGGACCTTCGCCGTACGCCCGGGCCCCCAGAGGTAGAACACGAAGGCGTTGCCCCCTGCCTGGTCGCCCACGAGATCGTAGAAGAGATCAAACACCTCGTAGTACGCCTCGTTGATCTCCCGCAGACGTCCTTCGACCCACTCAGGCCGGTCGATCATGTCCATAAGAAGCGGCGCGGTGCCACGAAGCGAGGCGAGCACGTCGATGTTCTCAGCGAGATCCGGCATGCCGACGTAGTACCGTCCCTCGCTTCGCTCGACCATCGTTTTCGCCATCTCGTGGTGCCGTTTCAGCCAGCGGTTCTGCGTATCGAGTCTGATCCGCGACACTGCGTCCGGATCCTCGATCGTCGGGTGCATCCAGACGGTCTGCGGCTCGAGCTCCACCCGCGAACCGAGGAAAACCCCCAGGTCCCCCGCGGCGCTCCAGCCCGATGCAATGGGAAAGGCGTCGCCGCCCCAGTAGGTCGAAAGCGCGGTGTACTCCCCCAGAGCGGCCCGGTACTCCGGGCCGTACCACCGTTCCTCGAGGTCCGCAGGGGGCGCCGGTTCGCGGCGCAGGCCTGCGTCGCGCGGACCCGGGTCGCGCGGGGCGGTCACCCAGAAGACGAGCCCCTCGCCGGCCCACCACTTCTCGTGATTCCGTCGCGCGCCTTGAAGATCGTCCTTCAGAAGCATGTCAGGGTCAAAGGAGTTGAATCTCATATGGCGGGCATCACCGTCCCGCCGCAGACCGGCAGGTAGGCCCCCGTGATGAACGAGGCGAGATCGCTCGCGAGGAACGCGACCGCATTCGCGATCTCCTGGTCGGTGCCACGCCGTTTGAGCGCAACGCTGTCGAGGTACCACTGCGGGGTGCCCTCGCCGCTGCGATTCTCGCTGATGGTCCAACCGGGCGCGACCTGATTGACCGTTATGCCGTGCGCGCCTATTTCCCGGGCGAGCACCCGGAGGACCCGGTCCATACCGGCCTTGCCCGAGATATATGCCGACTGGTTGGGCACGGCCTGCATCGTGCATTCGGTGTTGAGCGCGATGACGCGGCCCCATTTGCGGCGTATCATCTCCGGAGTGAACGCCTTCGCCATCATGACGTTCTGCAGGACGCAGGAGCGGAACTGGCTCTCGTAGTCGGCCTCGTCCTGCTCGAGGACCGACGTCCATTCGTACTGGACGACGGCGTTGTTGACGATGATGTCCGGCGGGCCGAGGCCGGACACGATTTCGTCTCGCATCGCCTGGATATCCGCCTTGCGCGTGACGTCCGCCTGCAGGGCGATCGCTTTGCGCCCCTTCGCGCGGCACTCTTCGACCAGCTCGTCGGCCTTTGTCTTGTTGGCTCCGTAGTGCACGCCGACATCGGCACCGGCCTCGGCGAGGGTGCGAACGATGACGCGTCCGAGCTCGCCGGAGGCCCCGGTCACGAGAGCCGTCTTGCCTGTCAGATCGATTGAAATCATGGAATAGTCTCCTTACACGCAGCAGGCCTGGTGCCCGCCGTCGACTCTGAGCGTCACGCCCGAGATGTACTCCGCTTCCTTCGAGGCAAGGAAGACCGCGGCGTTCCCTATGTCCGTGGGAGTTCCGATCCGGCCCACCGGGACGCGAACCTTGATCTCTTCAGCGGGACCGGGCTGCTCCCAGTGGTGGCGAGTCATGTCGGTGAGGATCATTCCGGGGGCAATCGCGTTACACGTGATGCCGTGCCTGCCGAGCGCCGTGGCGAAGCCCACCATCGTCATCCGCAGCCCGCCCTTCGATGCGCCGTAGTCCACCTGCGCCGGGCCGGTCACGTTTTCAGCGAGCGAGGTGATGAAGATCACGCGACCGCCGTCTCCCGCGGCGATCATGTGCTCGGCGGCAATCTGCGTGCAGTGGAAGGCGCCGTTGAGGTTGACGTCGATGGTGCGCTCCCAGGTCTCCGGAGTCATCTCCATCACGTCGACAAAGGGGCAGATACCGGCATTGTTCACCAGGACGTCGATCCGGCCCATCCGCTCGATTACCGCGTCGATCATCGCCCTGACCGACGCGCGGTCCGCCACGTCGCAGGCGAGTCCGATTGCCTCGCTCGCCCCGGCGGACTCCGTGAGGCCCGCCGCCGCGCGTTCGGCCGCCGCACGGTCGAGATCGGCGATGACGAGCCGGTCTCCCTTCGCGGCGAAACACTCGGCGATGCCGTATCCTATGCCGCGCGCGGCTCCCGTAATAATGACGACTCGTGGCGTATACTCCATGCTGTGCTCCTTGGAATACCTCCAGTATCGACGATCGTCCGCTGCTGGTCAAACCGCGGACGGCGTGACACCCCACTCGCGCGAATCCGGCACATCGAGCCAGCGGCCCTCCTCGAGGATCGACTGCTGGCTCACGAGACCGGGAAGGGTCATGTCCATCGCCTCGTCGATCCCGATCGGGCAGGGGCGGCTGCCCCGGATTGCGGCGACGAAGTCGAGGATCTCGAAGTAGTCGCCGCCGCCGTGCCCCGCCGCGGCGGCCCGTTCGGCGCCTTCCTTCCAGGAGTCGGGCAGAAACTCGCAGGCTAGCGTTTCGAGATCAATCCAGGTCGCCGCGTCGGGACAGCGGTCGCGGAGCCAGATCCGGTTGGCCTCTCCCGGTGCCCGACCGGACTCGTAGCACCCGTCGGTCCCCTGCAGCTGGTACCCGGTCATGTTGTGCGGCCGGTCTGAGACCATGTCGACTCGGATCTTGACGAGCCCGCCCGAGGTCGTCTTGCAGAGCATGGTGCTGCACGCCTGGCAGTAGGGAGCGCCGGAATGGTCGACGTGCCGGACGCCCGCGGCCTCGCAGCAGACTCGCTCGACGCGGTCGCCCGGCATCCACTGCAGGACGGGGCCGAGGCTGTGCATCCCGTAGGTCACGCCGTCGATACCCGTCTGCCACCTGCGGCGCCATGGGGTCTCGTACTCGTTCATGTGCTTGAGCTCGTGGAGGTACTCGCCCTCCGCGTAGTACGGCGAACCAAAGAGCCCGCGCCGCACGATCTCGCGCACGATCGTATTGGGGCGCATGTAGGTGTAGTTTTCGGCCATCATGTAGACGCCGCGGCTCCTGCGGCACGCCTCGACGAGCCGCCGGCACTCTTCGATCGCGACCCCGGCGGGCACTTCAGAGAGCACGGAGAGGTTGCGCTCGAGCGCGGCGACCGCCTGGGGCACGTGGAGGTGCATGGGGGTGCCGATGATCACCGCGTCGAGCGCGGAGCGTACGAGCATGGTCTCGTAGTCGGTGTACTGCTCGCGAGCGCCGAGCCGTTCGCGCGCCGCGCCGAGCTCCGCCTCGTTCGTGTCGCAGACCGCGTGGATCGCGACGTCGGCAAGCGCATCGCAGGCGGTCTTGAAGCTCGCGCCGCGGCCGCAGGCGCCGACGATCCCCAGGTTGAGCGTGCCGGTAGTCACGTCGTCTCCCCTCGCGTAGGCTCTCCTCGCGTGCGAATGACGCGCGCGGGAACGCCTGCGACCACCGACCACGGCGCGACCGGCTTCACCACGACGGCCCCGGACCCTACGACCGCCCCCTCGCCGATGTCCGCCGACCAGAGGACGATCACCCCCATCCCCAGGTAGGCATCGCGTCCTACCGTGATCCTCCGTGTATGGCCGCCCTGGGCAATGATCGTCTGAGCCGGGTCGTCGAAGCGGTGCGAGTACGGGGTGATCGTGATGTTTTGCGCGAGCAGCGCATCGTCGCCGATCTCGA
>SLST01000208.1 GCA_007130265.1 Spirochaetales bacterium | reverse complement strand
GCCGGGTCGAAGCTCATTCGAGCTTCACCTTCACGAACAACATCCTCTACTTCGACACCGAGGGCGAGGTGCTCTCCGGCAACTGGAAGGAGGTGAGCGCACACGTAGACTCTAACCTTTATTTCAATGCCTCGGGCAAGCCTGTCACCTTCGCCGGGCTCCCGATCACCGAGTGGCGCGAGCGCGGTGCGGACTCGCGCAGCATCGTCGCCGACCCCGGGTTCTTCTCTCCGCAGAACGGCGACTTCCGGATTCGAGGCGACTCGCCGGCGCTGCGGGTGGGGTTCAGGCCCTTTGACGTGAGCGACGTCGGTCCGCGGCAAGGAGTCCAAGGCGAATCGCGATGAGCAGCCCCACCGGCAGCCAGTAGGCGGTGATGCCGACGGCCGCCGCGATACCCGCGGCGACCGGACCCGTGGTGACGCCGAGCGAGAAGGCCGCGTAGAAGAGGCCGAACGCCGTACCGCGGTTTGCCGCGGAGGTCTGGTCGACGACCGCCGCGCAGGCGGAGGGAAAGAGCGTGCCGTACCCGGTCCCGTAGAGCGCCATCAGCGCGGCGATCGCGACGGTGGTGTGCGCGAAGGGCAGGAGGGCGAGTGCGATCGCGACCGCGAGCGATCCGGCGACGATGAGCGGCCGCCGGCCGTATTTGTCCGAGAGGCGGTTCACGGGAAGTACGAGCACCAGGATCGCCGCCGCCGAGAAGACGGAGAAGAAGGCGCCGGTGTGACCCGCTGAGAACCCGGCTCGATCCATCGTGAGCGGGAAGGTGTAGGCAAGCACGCCCATCGCGAAGGTCAGTCCGAACACCGACCAGTAGGCGTAGCGCAGGCGCCGGTTGCCGAGCGCTGCGAGCACCGCTGCGAGCACCGCTGCGAGCACCACGTCGATCGCGGCCCTTCGCGTGCGTACCGGCGCCGGGCCCGCGTAGTCTGTGTACGCCCGCCGCGGCGCAGCCGCGTCGCGCACGAAGAAGAAGGTCGAGACGGCGGTCAGACACAGGAGTGTCCCGAGGCCGAGGAAGACCGGCCTTGCGCCCAGGAGCTCCCTGCCGACCCCGCCGATTGCCGGCCCGATCATCGCGGCGACGGCGACCGACGCTGCCGCGTACCCCATCGACCGCCCCACCGATCCGTCCCGCGACCGGTCGCCCATCCACGCGAAGACCGCCGGTACCAGGACCGCTCCGCCGGCGCCATGGACCAAGCGCAGGAGGAGAAGCTGCCCGGGAGTCCGCACGAGCGCGTACGCGGCGAGGGCGGCGCCTGCGAGGAGCATGCCCACGGCGATCGTGATGCGCCGTCCGGCACCGTCGATGACGGGCCCCGCCGCAACGTTGCCGATCATGTTGACGAGCGAGTACGCTCCCAGGATGATTCCCAACGTTGCAGCCCCCGCTCCGAGCGACGCGGCGAACGGCGAGAGGATCGGCAGTTGCGCCATCGTGTCGAGGAATGCCACCGTAACGACGAAGTGCGCGTAGACGGCGGAGGCGCGGCGCGCAGGGCTCGAGGCGACTGGTGGAGTACCGGCTGCACCCTTCAGCATGCGTCAGAGTAGGGAATGATGAGCCTTGCAGTCAAGTTGGCAAAGTCGTACTGTGTACTGAGATCATGCGCCGGGGGCGATACCATGAAGGCATTCTTCCATCATCTGCGGTTCGCGCCGCTTGTCGTCATCGTGTGGGTTATTCTTGAAGAGGAGCTCAGCGTGCGGACCGTGATCGTGGGTGCGGTCGTCGGGATGCTGACGCTTGCCGTCGTCGACCGGTACGTTCTGCGGGGCGACTACGAGAGGCGGTACGCGATAGGGCCTGTTCGAGCCGCGCGGTACGCGGCCGCGCTCTTCGTCCAGATCTACGTAGCGGGGTTCCAGGCGCTGCATCGGCTCGTGACCCGGCGTGTCAACGTCGACATCGTGGATATTACGACGGAGCTCGAGGACGACTTCCGGATCTCGCTACTCGCCAACTCGATCACGCTCACGCCGGGAACGGTCACGCTCGAGCGGCGCGGAGAACGCCTCAGGATCATCTGGCTCGACTGCGTGTCGCGGGACCCCGAGGTCGCGGGCCCGATGATCAAGGGAGGATTCGAGCGTATGCTTGGTGGAGGCGGACGATGACCTTTCATCCTGTAGTGCTCAGCGTCATGGCGTTTCTGGTCGTTGGAGGGATGGCTCGCGTTCTCGTGGGACCGACGATATGGGATCGACTGCTCGGATTCAGCCTCATCTCGTCAAAGATCATCATGGCGATCGTCGTGTTCGCATCGATGCTCGAGCGTACCTTCCTGCTCGACATCGCGATCGTCTACTCGCTGCTCGGTTTTATCGGGAGCGTGCTCATCGCCCGGTTTCTCGAGCGTCGGACGGAGGGCGAGGAATGATCTACGCGATTGGTCAGGGGCTCGTGATCGTCAGCCTCTTCTTCATGGCGGTTGGTGTGTACGGCATGCTCGCGCTGAAGGACTTCTACTCGCGCGTTGTCATCACCGCGAAGGTCGACACCGTGGGTCTGATCACCCTGATCATCGGCGTGATGCTCATGCACGGGCTGACCTTCTTCTCCCTGAAGCTCGGCCTCATCCTCATCTTCGAGCTGCTGACCAATCCGCTCTCGACGCACTCGATCGCGCACTCTGCCTACACGAGCGGGTACAAGGTGCGGGAGGCCGGCAACGATGCTTGAGGTGATTCTCCTGGTCGCGCTCCTCGTGCTCTCGCTCATGGCGATCGAGAGTCGCATCATGCGGGTTTCGATCGTCTACCTGGGAACCCTCTCTCTTCTCATGTCGTTTCTCTATCTCTTCTACAATGCCCCTGATGTCGCGATCGCCGAGGCGGTGATGGCCAGCGGCCTGACAACGCTGCTGTTCCTGACGGCGCTCAAACGGTACCGGGTCTATCGCATCTGTTTCACCAATGAGGCGTTCCGCCGGGTCAACGACCGCTACATCTTCGAGGGCACGCGCAGAGGCGCGCTCCTGCACGAGATCGAGCAGTTCTGCATTGCTCGCGAGCTCGAGCCGCAGGTTGTCTGTACGCCTGAAAGCCTCGACGTCGTCGCGAGATCGGGCCGCTACGATCTGATCATCCGTCAGGAGGGCGATGAGCTTCGCGTCTACGGAGACAAGGAGAACTACTTCGTGGACGAGCTCGAAGTCCTGCTCATCCTCAGGTACCACGACCTCAACGTCAGGTTCATCCGGTCCGGAGATCCGGCTGAGGGGGCTTCCGTCGCCGAGGCCGAGGGAGAGGCTTCGTGAGGCGCTGGTTGATCATTGGGTTCGTGGCGCTGCTGATGGCGGCGGTGCTTCACGCGGCGAACCGATACACCGATGCGGCGCCACAGGAGCTCGCCGAGTACTATGTGGAGCGCTTCACCGAGGATACCGGTGCGCGCAACGCGGTCGCCGCGATCTATCTCAACTACCGCATCTACGACACGCTCTTCGAGGCGCTCATCCTCCTCACGGCGATTACCGCGATGCTCCACTTCTTCGAGATAGGGGGGAAGAAATGAGCGAAGAACGGTCGATCGTCTCCGTCGTCACCGGGCTCCTGTACCCCTACGTGGTGCTGTTCGGGGTCTACATCATCCTCAACGGCCATCACACGCCGGGCGGCGGGTTTCAGGGGGGAGCAATCCTTGCGGCGCTCTTCATAGGCAGGTATATCGTCGACCCGGCGAACGACCTGAGCATCACCCGCGCGCACCTGATCGAGAAAGCGATCTTCGCGGCAATCGTGATCGTGCCGGCCGCCTTCATCCTCACGTTGGCCGCACAGCGTGTCCCGGCGCTGCACGAGCCGTATCTCGTCGCGATGAACCTGCTGATAGGCGTGAAGGTCGCGATCGGTCTGACCATACTCGTATTCCGGTACGCATTCTACGAGGAGTAGGCTATGGGTGATATCGTCAACGTGCAGAACGTGAGTCTAGTGCTTTTCTTTATCGGGTTGTATGGGGTGCTCTCGAACCGGAACATCATCAAGAGCATCATCGCCGTGAACATCATGGATGTGGCGGCGATCCTCTTTCTCATCACGGTGAACAGGCGTCCGGACCAGATTCCGCCGGTCGGGTCGCAGAATGTCGCCGCAATGGCCGACCCGCTCCCCCAGGCTCTCATGATCACGGCTATCGTCATCGGGATCTCCGTCACCGCGGTCAGCATCACGCTCTTCATCGGGCTCTTCCGCAGGTACGGGACGTCGGACTGGCAGAAGATCGTGCACCGGGTGGATCGCGGATGAACACGTTCCTGCTCTCGGTCCCGCTCTACGCTCCGGTGCTGCTTCCGATCGTGGCGGGAGCCGTCGGGTACTTCGTCCACACGAGGGCCTACAAGCATCTTCTGATAGCCGTCCAGGTGATTCAGGTCGGTATGGCCGCGGTCCTCCTCGCGCGCGTGCGCACCACCGGCGCCGTCGTTGAGCGACTCGGCGGATGGGATGCGCCGGTGGGGATCGAGCTTGCGCTCGACGAGATCTCCGCGCCGCTCGTCTTGCTGGTCGCCGTCGTGTTCCTTCTGCTCGTGCTGTTCAACTACCGCAAGCTCTACATGGTGAATACCTTCCAGTTCCTGCTCGTGAGTCTGCAGGGCGTGATGATCTCGCTCTTCCTCACGAGCGACGTGTTCAACGTCTACGTTCTCACCGAGCTGACGACGATCATCGTGACGGTGCTTATCCTGTTCAAGCGCGGCAAGTCGGCACTCTATAACGGGATGCTCTACCTGATGTTCAGTATTCTCGCGATGGCCTTCTTCCTGCTCGGGATCGGGTTCGTGTACCGCACCTTTGGCGTGCTCGACTTCGCCGGTATCACCGAGCGGGCTGCAGCACTCGAGAATCCGAGGGCGCTCATCCTGCCGTACGCGCTCATGGTGACTGCAGTGGGGATGAAGGCAGGCCTCCTGCCCATGTTCGGGTGGCTTCCGCGGGCCCACGCCGCCCCGAGCGCGCCGTCCATGGTCTCTGCGCTCCTGTCGGGCCTTCAGGTCAAGGTCGGCATCTACCTCTTCATCCGGCTCCAACAGATGATCGGGCTCACGCTCGACACCACGGGGTTCTTCCTCGTCGTCGGGCTGCTCACGGCGGTCTCGGGCTTCCTGCTCGCGATCTGCCAGCGTGACATCAAGCTGGTCCTCGCATACAGCACCGTCTCGCAGATCGGGCTCATCATGATCGGTCTCACTTCCGGGAGCGTCATCGGCTTCTGGGGGGGGATGCTCCACATCGTGAACCACGCGCTGTTCAAGGCGCTGCTCTTTCTCACGGCGGGGCTCATCGCGAAGGAGTACGGTACGCGTGACCTTGATGCAATCCGGGGCACCTTCCGCCGGATGCCGCTCGTGACAGCCGCCGCGTTTCTCGCGGTGCTCGGGATGACCGGCGCTCCCTTCTTCAACGGAAGCATCTCCAAGTACCTGATCGAATCGGGGCTCGCGGAAGGCACCCGCTGGCAGGCGGCGATCTACCTTGTCAACTTCGGCACGATGCTGGTCTTCACCAGGTACGCGACGATGTTCTTCGGACGCGCGACCGCGACCGAGCCGCAGCCACGCACGGTCGACCCCTGGACGAGGGGCGTTGCGCTCCTCTTCGGGGCGGCGATCCTGGGGATAGGACTCTTCGCCGGGTCGGTTATGTCCGCCCTCTTCCCGGTGGAGTCACCGCTCGAGCTCGTATCCGGCGCGACGGCAGCCGGCAAGGCGCTTGCGTTCGCCGGTACGCTCGCCGTGGCCGCGACCGTCTACCTTCTTGGAGTCTCGCGCCTGTCGGTGCTCGAGCGGGTCCGGGAGATCTCCATCTCGTTCAACGGTATGGCGATTCTCATGTCCGGCTTCCTGGGCGTTGTGCTCGTCTTCCTGTTCGCGACCGTCTAGTTAGCGTTTTTGCGTTGCGGCTGGGCGGCTCCCGCCGACGTGTTCCTCCGCTCCTGTACGATCGTGACGATCCTGCGTACCGCTACGAGCAGATACACGAGCAGGAACAGAGAGAAGAGCAGCTGCGTCGGGCCAAACTCGCCGGCGACTGTTCCTATGCTGACCGCGTGCACGAAGGCGAGCGGGAAGACGAAGTAGGCGGCGATGTGGAACCTCCGCCACGTCTTGAGGCTGAACTGCAACGCCCTGAAGTGCCACGCCGCGATCACCGCCATGATCAGGAGGAAGAGCGCCGCGATACCCAGCAGCTTCTCCCAGGTGAAGACGATCGCCCCGTGGTCGATCAGGTCGAAGAGGAGGAGAAGCAGGCCGTGGACCAGGATCAGGAGGAATCCGATCTTCCCGAGTGAGCGGTGCCGCCTGATGAGAGCCGCCCGGTTGAACAGGCGTTCGAGCGCTGGAAGCCTCGCGGAGAGCAGGAACTGGTAGAACATCAGCGTGAACCCGATCAGCGCGAAGACGCGCGCCGGGTAGTACACCAGCGCAAGGCTGAGCGGGATGCTGACATCCGGAAGCGCAGCGAGCTCTGAGACATCGCGGACGAGACTGACGACCCACTCGGCCGCGGGAATCAGCGGCAGGATGACCGCGACGACGATGATCACCGTTTTCATTGGCCGCAAATGTACCATGGGTGTGGCCGGCCAATCAAACCAAAAAGCACGAAAAAGGTGACGTATTCCGTCGTGTTTAGTAGTCTATGGACGAGGGTAGACGATGAAAAAGCACATGCTGTTCAGGACCGCTTTCTATCTCTTTCTTGTACTCGGCGTGTTCTTCGTCGGCTGGGGAACCGTTGATGTGATTGCCTCCACGCTCGTGCTCTCCGACGCGGAGGGCGAGGTGGTCCACGATATGCGTGTTGTGCCACGACGATGGAAGTGGGACCCCGAGGTGCTCGTTGTGCCTTACGGAGCGCTGGTCACGATCAACATCAACAACGAAGACACGGTGGACCACGGGTTCGCGATTCGCGAGTTCGGGCTTGACCGACGCCTCCCGAACGGCACGGAGACCACCGTCCGGTTCGTTGCCGACCAGGAAGGGGAGTTCGAGTACTACTGCTCGGTCTACTGCGGTATGGG
>SLST01000294.1 GCA_007130265.1 Spirochaetales bacterium | reverse complement strand
TCCGTCCAAGTCGCGTAGTTTCCATTGGAGGTGATTGTAGCAGAAAGGCTCGATCTGCGACGAGGGGATTCGCCGTTGGCACCGCTCGCGGAGCCAAGCCGTCGACATCCGGTGCCGTCGGTGGCGATCATACCGTCCAGGGCGTAGCTGATCAGGCGGGAAGCGCGGCAGGCAGAACCGAGAGGCCGACCGCCTCGGCGAGCGCGCGCTGCCGGTCGTCGTAGCTCAGGAAACGCTCGGGATCGAGTTGGAGCGCGCATGCGACGTGCAGAATATCGAGGGTTCTGCATCCGGTCTCCGGCGTTCGTCGGCTTAGTTCCCGGAAATCGCGCATAAGCCGATCCCGATCCAGGTCAGGGGTGAAGTACTGCCCCTTGGAGAGCCGCTCGTTGAAGAGCGCGATCAGCTCATCGGCGAGTTGGCTCTCCAGGTCGCCCCAGAAGACCTTCAATCGGAGAGCGTTCGTGACCTCCGCGTGCTGGAGGTCCCAGACGGGCAGCGGATGGTCCTGCGCAAAGACCTGAGTCTGCACGAACTCGGATCCGGCCTCCCGTATGTAGAGCTTCAGGAGGGCGCTGGTTTCGAGGTAGATCACCAGCGTCCCTCGCGGTCGAACCGCACGGTCTCCTCCGCGCTCTTGCCTTTCCCCGGAGCGGCCGTGGCGAGGTGATCGTCCCACGACAGGACGCGGCGGGGACGCGGCGGAACGATGAGCGCTGCCGGTCTGCCGCGGTTCAAGACCTCGAACGTCTCGCCGGAGCGGAGCTGCCGTTCTACTTCTGCCCAGTGCGCCTTGAGCTCCCGCACGGATATGGTCTTCATGACGATATAGTACGGTTATGTTCCCGTATCGTAAACTTAAAAAGTTACACTTTGCGTCTCAAATACCGGCTCCTATCCTCACCGGGACCACCACCTCGAGACGCGAGCGCTTGAATGGTCTTCCGCGGAGGAGGGTTACGGGCTGGACGCTTCGTCGGTCAAGCGTTCGCGGACCTCCTCGAGGGCCGCGCAGTCTACGACGCCCCTGATCGGTTTCGAGAGCGTCTTCCACCCAACGAGATCTCCGGATCGCAGGCGAAAAGCAGGGGCACCAGGCGCCGTGACTCAGGAATCGCCGACCACCCGCTTGCTCGACACGCTCGCGTGACTCAGCGCCTTCCGTACAACCGCCCCTCGTCCACCATAGCGAGATAGTTATCAAGCGGGATGTAGTTCGTCACGCTGTTTCCTGTTCCCAGGCAGTATCCGCCGCCGGGCTGGCAGACGTCGAGGGTGTTCCGAACTCGGCGTCGGATCTCGTCTTCATTAGAGCGGCAGAGGAAGTCGACGTCGATCCCGCCCAGAAGCGCGGTGCGCCGCCCGTACGTGTGCTTCACCTCGCGCACCTCTTCTATCGTGTCCTCGAAGCTGTGTTTCCCGTCGATCTTCACCTCGTCGATCAGGTAGTCGATGATCGCCGACAGGTTGCCGCAGGAGTGGAGCAGGTACGGCAGACCCGCTGCGTGCGTCCGGTCAGCGATAATCCTGTGGGGCTTCAGTACGAGCTCGGTCATCTCCTCCGCGGAGAAGAGCAGCCCCGTCTTGAACCCCATGTCGTCACTGGCGAAGATCATCTTCACCCGGTCGTACTCCAGGTACCGTTCGAGTGCCTGCCTGTGAAACGCCACAAGCCTGTCCGCGATATCCCCGACCAATCGGCGATCGTCGTAGAGCGCGTAGGAGAATCTCTCGTATCCCATGAGCCACGTCAGGTACTCGCAGAAGTGGCTCATGCTCCCGGAGACGATGCACATCTCCTCCGGGAGATTCTCCTGATACCACTCGAGCGTTCGGGTGACTGCAGGCGCGGTCACATCCGGCCAGGGGAAGGTCTCGAAGTCTGCGCGGTTCCTGATGGGTCCCACGTGCTCGTCGCGGTACGCGCGCCCCCCGCTGCGTCTCAGCCCGGCGGTGTCCTCCGTGGTGGCGTTGATGAGCGGGAAGGAGAGGTCGTCCAGCGCGACGCGGACATAGTCGAGTCCGCAGAAACGCTGCACGGCGATGTACTTCCGCTTCTCGTAGTGCGGGTCGTTCGGATCGAGGTCGTCGGTCAGACCGAATCGTTCGGCCACCGCGTCGCGGATCTCCGCATCCTGGAACAGCTCCATGTGGTATACCCGCGACGGCGTCCGACGACGCAGGATCGTGTCCACGAGCCCGCGCCAGTCTGTGTCAACCGGAGCGGAGAGTCCTTCGTACCGCATAGATCCCTCCCTGTCACGCGTCGGCCTGCCTTGTGCCGCCGACGTCGAGCGCGACGATCGTCCCGTGCTCGTCAAAGGCGAGCTTCCGTGGATCGCCGGCGACGTGCGTCCTCGGGGTCGCGGCCACGTCGGGGAGCAGATTCTCGCTCACGAGAATCGCGTCCAGGGCGAGCGTGTCGCGGATCCGAACGAGACGAACCTTGCGCTTGTCGCGGACGTTGCTCGTTCGGACGGCGGCCTGGATCGCGAGCCGGTCTGTAGGAAGCACCATGGGCAGCTTCGCCGACGTGGGAACCGTCGAGGTGAGCGAGTTGGGATAGGTAGCCTCGAAGCTCATCGCGGCGAAGAGTCGCTCGGTCGTGAAGTCGGCGATGCCCACGCCGTTGGCGTTTCCGTGAGAGGCCGAAGTCAGGCCCAGAACGACGAGTCGGTGTACCTTCGGGCCGCCGCTCATGTGCGGAGCGCTGTAGCGCCCAACCACGTTGGTGTTGAACCCGGTTCCGGCGATCTCCTTGCCGATCCGGTCTATCACGAGCACATCGATCTCATCGACGGGGAGGCGCGGCATCAGGCGCCACGCCTCCTTGAGGAGCTCAGGTTCCCGCTCGGCAATACGGTCCGCCGCAATCGCTTCGATTACGGCCGTCTCATGGTAGGCGTTCTCCACTATCGCGATGCCGCCCAGGATGCCCGTCTTGCTGAGGACAACGCGCGCGATCGCCTCCACGTTCTCCGCCATGCGGGTGAAGCCAAGATCGTGACAGATCTGCGCGCCGTGCTGCTTGCCAAGGCCTATGGCCATCATCTTGAAGAGTCCGCTCTCGTAACGCCCCCGGTAGGAGACATGCGGTTTGACGGTATTCACGAGAAGGATGGCGTCCGCACCGGCCGCGGCGCGATCGATGAGGACCGGCAGCCCGTCATCGGTGTTTCCTACCTCCACAACCTCGACGGAGCTCACGATGGGCGCCCCCACGGAGGCCTCGGTAACGCCAAGGCCTTCGAGCACCCGGAGCTGGCCCTCCGCGGTGGCGCCGCCGTGGCTGCCCATCGCAGGGACCACGAACGGATCCGCTCCTGCTGTGCGCACCTCCTCTACGGATGCGCGCAGGATCTGCGGCAGACCCGCGATGCCGCGGCTGCCAGCGGTTATCGCTACTCGCGGTGGGCTCCGGCGATCGGTAGCAGCCGCGGTGGTTTTGAGCGGATTGAGGATTCCCGAGGAGCGGATCTGCTCCCTCGTTGCCCGGGCCACATCGTCCACTCGTGGGCGCTCGAACTCCTGCCGGATCGGCACTACCTGAGGCAGAGGCACATCGGAGAGCAGCTCGCTGATGATACTTGGCATGGCGCCTCCCGGAGGATCCCGTGGGAGCACGGTACACGCTGTGCGCGGTTGCGTCCAGCCGGAAGCGCGTACTGGATTGGGGGATTTGCTGCACCGTCGCGAAGCAGCGTGACCGCGGTAAGCGGTACCGTTCGGGCTACCGAAGACGCGAATCCCAACGGGTTTGATCAGACTCACAGATACTGCGACAATGCCGCTGTCCACACCTTCACTCACACGAGGCATACCCAAATGGAACACGACGGAATGGCCTTCACCAGCGATGAGTGGATCTGCGCGCACTACGCAGACGATTACAGCGGTCAGAAGGGCTCGGTTTCCACGCCGATCTTTCAGTCATCCACCCACATCTTCGATACGTGCGAGGAGATGACCGCACGGCGAGGTTTGAAACTGCCGTTCGAGAGTGAACGCACCTACTTCTACGGGAGACAGGGAAATCCCACCGTGGAAGTGCTGGAGGCGAAGCTCGCCGCGCTGGAACGTGCCGACGGGGGGGTGTGCTTTGCGTCAGGTATGGCCGCTATCGCCTCGGTAGCGATGTACCTGCTCAGACCGGGTGATCACGCCATCGTCGTCGAACACTCCTACGCCGCGCACTTTCTCACGGGATTTCTGACGGATTACGGGATTGAGACTACCGTCGTTGCCGGGACCTCCATGGACGAGTTCACTGTTGCCGTGCGGCCCAACACGCGTCTCATCTATCTCGAGAGCCCTTCGGGGATGGTGTACGGTCTCCAGGACCTGGCGGCAGTGAGTGAGCTCGCTCGTTCCAGGGGAATTCTCACCGCCATCGACAACACCTGGGCGACGCCGCTTCATCAGAAGCCCCACACCCTCGGGATTGACCTGGTGGTCCACTCGCTCTCAAAGTATATTGGAGGGCACTCCGATATCATCGGTGGTGCCGTAACCGGAAGCTGGGATCATGTCCGTGAGTTGGTGCGGATCCGCTCGCAGTACGGCGGCATCCTGCACCCACAGGAGAGTTATCTTGCGCTCCGGGGCCTGAGAACCTTGCCCGTCCGGATGAAGCTGCACCAGCACAACGGCATGAAAGTGGCTGAGCATCTGAGCCGGCACCCCAGGATCGTAACGGTCAACTACCCCGGCCTCGAGTCCCATCCGCAGCACGAGCTGGCCAAACGGCAGATGCTCGGGTTTTCGAGTCTGATGAGCATGGTCATGGACGCCCCGGCTGAACGATCACGAGCATTCGTGAACAATCTGCAGCTCTTCAAGATCGCCGTAAGCTGGGGTGGGTACGAGAGTCTGATCATAGAGCCCCGGCAGTATGGTGATGGCTCGAGACGAAGCCACGTGCGGTTCTACGTCGGTCAGGACAACCTGGACGATCTCCTCACCGACCTGGATGAGTCGCTGAAACTGTTGTGAGTAGTGAAGCCGAGTCATTGAGAACCGCGTACGCCGCCTTGCGCGTAACGCCCTGGCGACTTCGTGCTGATGTGTGACGACGTGGTCGCCCAACTGACTTCCAGGCTCGAGGAAAAAGGCATCACGGAGGACACCATCTTTGTCTTTGCGAGCGATAACGGTTGTTCACCAATGGCCGACTTCAAGGCGCTTGCCCGGTACGATCACAGCCCTATCTATGTCTTTCGTGGCGCCAAGGCCGACATCTACGAAGGTGGGCACCGGATTCCACTCCTCGTTCGCTGGCCCGCTCAGATACGGGCCGGCAGCCGCTGCGGCGAGACAGTGTGTCTCGCGGATCTCTACGCGACCATGGCGGAAGTTACCGGGACATTCGTCCCGGACGAGGCCGACGAAGACAGCGTCAGCAATCTGCCACTCTGGATGGAGTCGGCGGGCGATGCTTCCTTGCGGGAGGCAACGGTATACCATTCCATCGACGGATCCTTCTCGCTTCGCAAGGGCAGGCCTTGATATACCGGACACGCCAAGACTGGACGGTGTGAGTCTCGTGCCGGTTGTCACCGGTTCGGGCAGCATGGGGGGGAGAGAGCTTCTCTGGCGGCATCACGGCCAGAGGGCCGTTCGTCGAGGCAGCTGGAAACTGGTGGTTCCTGCGGAAGGAGGATCCTCCGGCGCGGTCCCACAGCTCTTCGACCTGGCGGCGGATCCGACAGAGGCGAACGACCTTGCCGGCAGCGAACCGACGGTGGTAGAGACGCTTTCCCGCTCTCTGGCTGCATGGGAGGCGGACGTGTCCGCCGGCGTCGTGAGGTTGACGTAGAAGTAGACACGGAGGGTGCGTCACCGGCGAGCGAACCGCACATTCCGGGGGAGCCCGGGACACGGCGACCGCTTTCCGCTGCCCCACCGCGGCCTCGCTCCTGCTGAGGCAGAACTCAGCGGGACACGACCCGGAACCCGCGGCTGTCGTACCGGGAGTCCGGGCCGTCGCTGCCCCGGAGGGCAACCGTGCAGCCGGAGGCGCTGTTGTACCAGCTGCCGCCCCGGAGAACCCGGTACGGGCCCGAGGCAGGGCCTCTCGGGTCCGAAAGCGATCCGGTCGGGTAGGACGCATACCGGTCCCACGTCCACTCCCACACGTTCCCGCTCATGTCGTCCAGTCCAAGCTCGTTCGGGAGCTTCGCCCCTACCGGATGCGTCGTACCGCCGGAGTTGGGGCCGTACCACGCGTAGTCGTCGATGCTGTTTGACCCGGTCGACCCGGCAAACGCTTTGAGGTACCCGGTCGTATAGACCCCGCTCCCGCTGTAATCGTGTCCGCTCATCGCTCCCATAGCCGCCCACATCCACTCGGCCTCCGTGGGCAGCCGGTACCCGTCCGCGGCCAGGTTCATGATTGCCGCATCCCAGGCTAGATTACGGGTGGGGGGAACCGCTCCCCAGTCTGCAGGGTTCGTCGATCCCGCGATGGTGTAGACCGGAGTCTTGCCGTCAGCGATGCTCAGCATGTTGCAGAACACCAGCGCATCGTACCAGCTTACGCTCTCGACCGGACGGCTCGGGGCATCGGCACCGCTGGCGTACACGCTCGGGTTCGCCTTCCCGGTCACCGCCACGTACTGCGCCTGAGTGATCGGGTAGACACTCATGCGAAACGCGCTCACCGTGGTTGTGTTGGAGGCCGTGCCGTCGCGCTGGAACGTTCCACCGGGGACGTAGCGCATCGCGCCAACATGGGGCGAGAAGGCGTCCGCCCAGAATGCGACGAGCTCGACGTCAGAAGGAATGTTCCAAGAGCGGGCGCTCTCCATGGACGCGGTGTAGTACTGCGTGCCGCTTCCGCCGATACCGCTGTAGTAGCCGCCGAACACGAATCCGCTCCTCGTGGGGGCTGCCGCCTGCGGCATCGGCGAGCCAAGGCTCACCGTGACCGCCGTGGACCCTCCGGAGCCGCCCTGCCGGTCGAAGCTCACGGTGTAGACCTGCGGTTCGATCTCGTCGAGATCGATCAGCTCGTTGCCGCACCCGCTCAACGTAACGAGCAGCGCAACTGCGGCGGCGACCACGGCTATCGCCCGCCGGTG
>SLST01000085.1 GCA_007130265.1 Spirochaetales bacterium | reverse complement strand
CGCCATTTCGGGTCGCCGGCTCTCCATGACAACCCGGGGCACACGGAGCGCCCCGACGGTGCCGGCGGCGAGCCGGGGGAACCGTCGACCTGGGGCCGGCGCCTGGTCCGTCCGGCTCGCCTGGCCGCCCGGAGCCTCTACAGGACCATTGATGAGTTCTGGGCGTCGCCGCGTCTGGTACCGATCGGTATTCCGGAGCAGACGTGGCGGCACGGATATCAGATCGAGCGCTTCCGTGATCTGGACGACCCGACGCAGCGGGCCCTGGCCAGTGGCGAGCCCGGCAACGCTGAACTCCTCGTCCACCTCATCCCACGCTGTTGAACAGCCGATCGGAAACGCGTGTACCGGGGGAGCGAATGGCGCTACGCCGAACGAGTCTTTCCTATGACCGTAACGGTCCAAGGCAACGACTTCGCGCGGAACGGCAGGCCTGTCCGGCTTCTCTCGGGGGCTCTGCACTGCTTTCGCGTCGTGCTCGAGTACTGGTGTAACCGGCTGATCAAGCTCCGCGAGATGGGGCTCGACACCGTGGAGACCTACGTGCCCTGGAACCTGCACAAGCCGCAGCCGGGCGAGTACTGCGTCACCGGCGACGTCGACATCGAGCGTTACCTTTCGATCGCACACGTAGTCTGCCTGATGACGATCGTGCGGCCGGGGCCCTATGTCTGTTCGGAGTGAGACCTGTGCGGGCTGCCCGCCTGGCTGCTTCGCGATCCGGCGATGCGCCTGCGCTGCTCCTACCGGCCGTACCTCGAAGCGGTCGACCGGTACTACGATGAGCTCCTGCGGCGGCTCGCACCGCTCCAGGCCTCTCGCGCCGGTCCTACGGCACCATCCGCCTCGAATCAAGCGCACGCCTGTTCGAGCTCCACCGTCCGGATGCCGACGTCGGACTGCGAGAGAGCCCGGATCTCGGCTGAGTCGGTGCGTCATCGCCGCTCGCCTCCGCTTCTCGGACGCCAGTAGCTCGACCGGCCGTCGGGCTTCCCGCTCGCATCGAGCGCGCCAAGCAGGGTCAAGAGGGCATCGCGAGCGTGCTCGCCCGCGACTCTCCGGTGCTCCATCACGGCGAGCTCGGAGCGGACGCGGTCGGCCTTCCTGGCCGCAATCCGGGCGAACACCGCGCGTTCGAGCGCATCGTCGCCTCCGAGCAGCGCCAGTGCAATGCTCCGGTCGGTAGTCGCCATAAGCACGTTCTGCACCCGCGGCGCCGGCAGGCTACCCAACCGCTCGGCGAGGCGAGTCTGCAAAGCCCGGATGGTCTGCGAGCTCGGTCGAACACTCATCGGCGATACCCGGTGCGTTTGGTCCTGCGGCGGCGATGCAGCTCTACCGGCACGTCAACGCTCTGTATGCACATGATGCCTCCTGCGACTATGGTACACGATGCGCTGCAGCGAGACGCACGGCGTTGACGGCGTCGCGGATCGCACAGTCGGCTGCGAGCGGCTCCACCTGCGGTTGTTCGGCCATCCGTCACAGTCGTTCGAGACGCGCCTCCCGCGTCAAGCCGACACCGACTCGTGCTGGCCGTGATGATCGAACACATGTCCTACCGCTGACTCGGCGACGAACTATGATGATGGGATTGGTCCCGGTTGTCACGCGGTTTCTCTGCGGCCTGCCGACGAACGCGCAACGATCCGCTCGTCGCGGCCAAGGGTGCCGACGGCGACGCGGCGATCTACCGACTAAGAGAAGTACCGCTCCAGACGTCGCAGGACCGCTTCCCGGGTCTCCGGCTTGTCCAGGGGGTACTCCTCGGTGTCGACTAGGACCTTCTCGGAACGGTCGTAGGATTCGTACCAATCGAGGTACCGACGGTTCAGATTCTCCAGGTACTCCCGGGGAATGTCGGATTCGCGGCCCCGGTTGCGTTTCCTGATTCGGGCTAACGCCGTGTCGACGCCGCAATCGAGGTAGATCAGCAGGCGGGGATCCTCGACGTGTTCGAGCATGTTGTCGAGAAGCGTGGAGTAGGTCCGGTACTCTGTATTCGACATGTCGCCGTCTGCGTGGAGCATCTGGGCGAAGATGCGGTCGCCAAAGATAGACCGGTCCAAGGATCCGCCCCCGGTGCGGAAGATCTCCTTGATCATCCTGAAGCGCTCGTTCAGAAAGTGGATCTGGAGGGTAAAGGCCCACCGTGGTTGGTCCGCGTAGAAGCGATCCAGGAGCGCCAAAGTGTCGGGGTTCGTGAGCTCTCGGAAGAGCGGTGTCCCGAAGCGCTCCTGGAGGATCTCCCCCATGGTGGTTTTGCCGACCCCGATCTGACCTTCGATAATGATCACCGGATACTCCATGTTGGTTCAATCCTGCTTCTGCGAGAAGGTCCTCCGGCGCTCCGGAGTGCGGAAGGCTCGTCACCGCCAGGATTCGTAGGGTTACCATGCCGGCGATCACTCCGGAGACGGCTTCTCCGAGGCCTTCGGTGTAGTGATCCTGCTGCGGCTGCTATGAGGGTACCTCTCGGACGAGCTTCGTGAAGGATGGTTCCGCCTCCTTTGCGTCCCTGTGGGCAGTGGCGAAGGCGCGTCGCTCGTCGTGATACTGCTCCCAGGCGCTGTTGAACGCCTTGAGAAACGCATTCTTCTGGTGCTCGTCGTACTTGCCGACCTGCTCCTGCGGAAGGTCGGAGATCGTCTCGTACGGCATCGGTTCCTCCTCTCCCTACCAAGGTAGCGACTGGGGCCGAAACTGTTGATCGTCGCGGATGGAGCGAACGGCCGGGCAGGACCCTCGCGCGGGTCACCGTCCGGCCCCAGTGTATATAGACGCGTTCGTCACAGACCTGAACGCAGGCAACAAGCACCGCTGAGGAACGACCTGCCCATGGCAACGAGCACGGCAAGGGTCATCGCGGCCGGTCAATGATACCCAAAGGGCCCCGATTAACGCCCATTGTTGCCGTTTCAACCGTATAATGAGGCAGACCCACTCACGCAGGGTTCACGTGCCCACTGGCCGAGGAGGAAGCAAAATGCTAAGACGATCGATCGTACTGGTCGGAGTTCTCGGGGTCATCTGCGCTTCGTCACTCGCGGCGACTGATCCGGCGGTTGGAATCCCTTCGCCGGGCTGGTTGGCTTGGAGCATGAACCTCGATCCTACGCCGCCGCCGCGCAACAGCGGCCTCAGTCAAGCCGAGTTCGACGAGCTGCTCGCCACGATCGAGCGGATTGGAGCGCTCTATCGCCAGACACCCTATCTGCGGCACCCGGCCAATGCCGAGATAACCCCCAGCAGGGTCATCCATCCGCGGGTGGGCGGTCGGGACGGCACGGGGCCGGTGCGCGCCGAGTTCTCGCTCTACATCTATCGCCCCGTTTTCGACTTTCACAATCCGCGCTGTTCTTTCACGATCCAGATCAACGATCCGTGGGTGCATGAACGGCGTTTCTTCGAGGATGACCAGGGGCCGATTTTTCTGGCGTGGCCGCAGCTGGAAACCCTCAACGGTAAGCAGCGCTACCAACGCGACGAGCACACGGTGATTGAGCAGATACTGCCCGCGGGACGCGACGCGTGGCTGCCGGTCAGCCAGGAACGCTGGATACGCCTGTTGATCGACAGAACCGACGGGCAACTCCAGGAATACTACGACAAGCTGGTCGGCGAGGCGGCCGAGCGGCACGCCCGGGCGACGCGACACTACGAAAACTCCATGGCAACGGCCGCACGCTACCGCAACGAGCCGGAACGTTTCCCCGGAATAGACAAGCAGACGCGTGAAGAGATGGCGCAACACTTCACCGCGATGGCCGAGGATGCGATGCAGACATTCGAGCGCAACGAACGCGCGTACCGGCCGATCGCCGCAGCCCTGGCCGCCCGTAACTACGACGCACTGGAAGCCGCGGGCGATCGCGGACGGTCGATGATGGGCCGCCACATGCTGGCCCTGGAAGCCGAACTGGCCGGACTGTCTTCGGTCGAGCGCGCCGCGCCAGCGTACGGCTTTGAGTACGATCCGGCGATGTACTGGATGCCGCGCCGACCACCGCAGCGGCCGTCGCTCCTCCTGAGTGCCGGCGACCCCGGCGCGTTTGCTCTGCTGGCGCCCAATCCGGACTTTCTCCGGCGCGATCTGCCGCCGGGGCGGATCCAGTCGATCACGATCCTCAACCGGCTGTGGCCGGAGTTTGACGAGCGGCTGGAGAACGAACTGGACTGGCGCGCGTTGAGCTCCATGGTTCGCTGAGTTCAGCACGGACCGGTGCCGATCGCCGACGCGCCCGCCGAACCGAGTCGGAATTCCCAGACGACGAGGGTTCAGCCATGGTGACCCAGGTCGCACTCCACTCCATTTTATCCAGAAATGCCGTTTCGAGAGACACTGAGCAGAGCGGATACCAGCAGATGTTTTGGTTGCTTTTTGTTTTATTTTCGTTCAAAGTTAAAACCGGAAACAAGCAAAAGGATTCAACTATGCAGACGATAGGTATCATCTTCGGCAACCGCGATTTTTTCCCCGATCATCTGGTGACCGGAGCCCGGTCGGAGATCCTCGCACTCCTGGCGAGCGTTGGCGTAGAGCCGGTCGCTCTGTCGCAGACCGACTCGAAACTGGGTGGGGTTGAGACATTCCAGGACGCACAGAAGTGCGCGGAGCTGTTCCGTCGTCGCGCCAGCGACATCACGGGAATACTCGTGGTGCTGCCGAACTTTGGCGATGAGAAGGGCGTCGCGGACACCATTCGTATGTCGCGTCTCGATTGTCCCGTTCTGATCCAGGCATACCCGGACGAGCTCGGCAAGTTCGGCCCCAAGACGCGTCGCGACGGATTCTGCGGCAAGATCTCGGTCTGTAACAACCTCAACCAATATGGGATTCCGTTCACGCTGACCAGGAAGCACGTCGTCTCACCGGGCTCGGACTCGTTCAAGCGCGATCTGGAGCGCTTCCTGGCAACGTGTCGGGTGGTCAGCAGAATGCGCCATGTCCGACTCGGTGCGGTGGGGGCACGTCCGAGCGCGTTCAACACGGTGCGCTACAGCGAGAAAATACTCGAACGCAACTCGATCTCGGTATCCACGGTTGACCTCTCGGAGATCTTCGCAGCGATCGATAAGCTCGGAGATTCGGACTCGAACGTCGCTCAGGAGACCGAGCGCATCTCGCAATACGCCTCAACCCGGCTGGTCGCCAGACCGCGCCTCGCGACGATGGCGAAGCTTGGCGTGGTGCTGCGCGACTGGATCGCCGCGAACGCGATCGACGCGCTCGCGTTCCAGTGCTGGACGTCGATCCAGAAGAACCTGGGAGTCAATCCCTGTACGGTGATGAGCATGCTGAGCGACGAGATGGTGCCCAGCGCGTGCGAGGTGGACATCACCGGTGTACTCACGATGTACGCGATGCAACACGCCGCCGACAGCCCGGCGGGCATCGTCGACTGGAACAACAACTACGCGGACGACGAGAACAAGTGTGTGTTCTTCCATTGCGGAAACTGGGCCAAGTCGCTGATGGGCGGAGAAGCCTCGGTCTGCACGGCCCCGATACTGGGAACGACCACTGGTGAGGAGAACACGATCGGTGCGCTTGAAGGTCGGACGCCGGAGGGCCCGATGACGTTCGGCAGACTCTCCACCGACGACGTATCAGGTACGATCCGCGCGTACGTAGGTGAAGGAACGTTCACGAACGACGAGCTCGACACGTTCGGCAGCCGCGCCGTCGTTGAGGTTCCCCACCTTCAGAGTCTACTCAGGCACATCTGCACGAAGGGGTTTGAGCACCACGTGGTCATGACGAGGTCTCACACCGCACACGTTCTCGAGGATGCGTTTACCACCTACCTGCGATGGGCCACCTACGCCCATGAGTAGGACATCTGGAACGTCGTCGCTCACGTCGACGACGATTAGTGAGCTCGAGGAGAAATCGATCCAGTACCGACGCGACATCCTGAGGTTCATCATGGTCTCCTGTGCCGGCCATACCGGAGGATCGCTCTCGTGCGTCGACATCATCAACGTGCTCTACAATCAGGTCATGAACGTCAGCCCGGACAACTTTGCCTCGCTCGACCGCGATCACTACATCCAGAGCAAGGGCCACAGCGTGGAGGCGCTGTACGTCGTCCTCGCGGACAAGGGGTTCATAGACCCGGCTGACCTCGAAGCAGGCACCCGCTTTCGCTCTCATCTCATTGGCCATCCAACGCGTAAGGTGCCGGGCGTTGAACACAACACCGGCGGTCTGGGCCACGGGCTCTCGGTGGCAGTGGGACTCGCACTCGCGGCCCGGACCGACGGACGCGAGTCGCGGACATTCTGCCTCATGGGCGACGGAGAGCTCGCCGAAGGGTCAAACTGGGAAGCTGCGATGAGCGCATCACACTACGAACTCGACAATCTGGTCGGAATCGTCGATCGAAACCGCCTCCAGATCACCGGCGACACCGAAGACGTCGTGCGGCTCGAGCCGCTGGCAGAGAAATGGCGTTCGTTCGGGTGGGAGGTGAGAGAGGCCGACGGGCACGACGTCGCGGATCTTGCACGGCAACTCACCGAGGCGCCCTCGTCGGGTAGACCGACGGTTATCCTCGCAAGGACGCTGAAGGGCAAAGGCGTGAGCTTCATCGAGGGAAACGCAAGCTGGCATCACCGCGTTCCCACACAGGAAGAGCTCGATCGTGCGCTCACCGAGCTCGCCGCGGCAGAGGTCGCTCTGAGGGGCGGCCGATGAGCACACGCGCAACTCGTTCGACAGGGAGGGCGAACCTCGAGGTCCTCGCCGCTACACTCGAGGAGATGGCCGCCGCAGATCCGCACCTGACGGTTGTCACGAGTGACTCCCGCGGCTCCGGCAAGCTCACACGTTTCGGCGAGCGCTACCCGGCTCAGATTGTCGAGGCAGGAATTGCTGAACAGCATCTCGTTGGGCTGTCCGCCGGACTCGCCGCAGGAGGAAGGACCGTGTATGCGGTTTCGCCGGCGAGTTTTCTCACCACGCGGGCGCTCGAGCAGGTTAAGCACGACGTCTGCTACTCCGACCGCCCGGTGAATCTGGTTGGAATCAGCGCGGGAGTCAGCTACGGCGCGCTCGGATCGACTCACCACTCGCTCCATG
>SLST01000005.1 GCA_007130265.1 Spirochaetales bacterium | reverse complement strand
TGAACATAACGTCTCTGGAGAGGATCCGGTGCGTCCCAATGACGATGTCAAGCTCCCCTCCCGCAAGCTCGGATATGGTGCGCTTCTGCTCGCGCGGCGCGACGAAGCGCGAGAGCATCCCGATTCTCACCGGAAACGACTCCATACGTTCGCTGAACGACTCGAAGTGCTGTTCAGCGAGAATGGTCGTTGGCGCGAGGACCGCAACCTGTTTGCCGGCCGTGACGGCCTTGAAGGCGGCCCGCATCGCGACTTCGGTCTTGCCGTACCCGACATCGCCGCACACGAGACGATCCATCGGTTGCGGTCGTTCCATGTCCGCCTTCACTTCGTCAATGCAGCGCAACTGGTCCTCGGTCTCCTCGTAGGGGAAGGTCGCCTCAAACTGGATCTGCCACTCGGTGTCCTCGGGAAAAGCGAATCCGCGAGCACGCCGGCGTCGGGAGTAAAGCTTGACGAGCCGCTCCGCTAGGTCTTCGACATTGCGCCGGACCCGTTTCGTGCGGTTCTCCCAGCTCTTCCCGCCGATCTTGTCGAGCCGCGGCGCCTCTCCCCTCGACCCGATGTAGCGTTGGACGAGGTTCACCTGTTCGATGGGAATGTATATGAACTCCTCGCCCGCGTACTCGAGATGTATGTAGTCTCGCTCGTTGCCCGCGGCGGCGATGCGCTTGATGCCGATGAACCGGCCGATTCCGTAGTTCACGTGCACGACGTAATCACCCGGCGAGAGATCGACGAATGTGTCGATCACCTCGCTGTGGACCTGCTTCACGGAACGGGGAACTCGCTTGCGACGCCCGAATATCTCGTTCTCCTCGACGACGATCAGCCGTTGATCGGGCAACGCGAATCCGCCGGATATCGCCCCGGTCACGACACCTACGTCAAACTCAGACAGCAGATGTCGGATGCGTGAGGCCTGCGCCTCGCTGTCGGCGTAGATGACGACGTCGTACTCGGCATCTCTGAGGTTGGTGAGTTCTTCCTTGAAGTAATCGACATTCCCGAAGAAGCTCCTGGGCGGATCGCTGGGCAGGCGTATGACGTCGGATCCATCGCGCTCGGTGAGGAGCGGAAAGAGAACGTGCCGGCGCACCTCGTCGCGGCCGTCCTCCAATGACCGCAGGAGGCGTCGGGGACGCGGAACCTGCCGGCGAACGCGTTCACTGGAGTAGAGTCCCTGGTACTCGCGTTCGAGCGACTCATAGCTGGAAACGAGACGTTCGCTGTCGGTGAAGAACGCGATCATCTGGTCGCCGAGGTACTCGGGAAGGAAGTGCGGTGTAGCGTCGGCAAGCGGAAAGAACGATTCTTCACCTTCTATCCAACGACGATCCCGCAGCTGCTCGAGAAGCTCGTCGGGATTGCGGAACTCGCCGAGCTCCTCCATATTCGACGCGGCGTTCGAGATCTCCGCCTCGTCCCAGACCACTTCGCGTTCAGGATGCAGCATGAACTCGTCGATCGTGCCTACCGAGCTCTGCGTATCCGGTTCGAAGAGGCGGATCTGCTCGATCTCGTCAAACTCGAAGACGATCCGGATCGCATTATCGTCACCCGGCTGGAACAGATCGACCACTTCGCCCCGAACAGCAAACTCACCCCGGACGCCGACCTTGGGCACCCGGCTGTAACCGTACTCCTCGAGCCTTCGTCCCAGGTCTATCGGGTCAAATGAGTCTCCTACGTTGATCCTCGCCAGGCGCCTGGCGAACCGGGCAGGGTCCGGGACCGGCGTCAGAAAGGCGCGGAGGCTCGCCACGACGATCAGCGGACGCTCCATGATGATCTCGCCGAGCGCACGCGACCGAGCGCCAAAGACCGGCGCCGACCGATGCAGGGGCCGGTACGGCATGCTGCCCCACCACGGGAGTAGCACCGGCTGTGCGCCAAAATGCTCGAGATCGCGCACCAGCGACTCAGCTTCCTGCTCGGTCGGGACGATAATCAACACAGGGAACCGCGTTCGCTGGGTTGTCTGGTGCGCCAGAAAGGCTAGATAGGCGCCTCGCGGGCCGGGAACCGTGAAGGGAAACGGTCCGGAGCGGACGCGATCCAGAAACTCCCTCCAGGGGTGGTACCCCTTGAGGGCCTTGCTGAGCTTTTCGTTCAGTGGCAAGCTCATAACGACTCCTGGATGCAGGGAGGACGGTGGTGATACGAATGAGACAAGCTGTTGCTCTTGTGGTACTGACCTGGCTTGCGCACGGGGCCCTCTTCGCTCAACCGGTTTCGCTGTCGCTTGCCTACGAGGACAAGGCCATCTATGTGCCCGGCAGCGACGTTCTCATAACGTTCACCATCAGAAACGACTCCGGCCGTACATTCCGTTTCAGGCTGGCCGAGAACCGGATGTTCAGCGTGGATCTGGAGGTACGAACCTTGACGAACCAGGCACTACCTCCCGCGCGGCAATTTACAACACAGCGAACATCCAATCAACAGCTGTACTTCCGGGATGTGACCCTCGAGCCGGGTGAGGCGTTCTCGTTCACCGAGAACCTGCGCCACTACGTTGACCTCGCCGAGACCGGCGTTTTTGTCGTGCGAGGACGCCTCTACCCCGAGCTTGTAGGGGGAGAGGCGACTATCGAGGCGGTGAACACACTCAGCCTCACGATCCAGCCCGACCTGCGCGGCGATGAGCTCGTGCGAGTACGGGTCGACCAGGAAACCGGACGCATCCTCGAGCAGGCAGCACTGCCGCCGGACGAAGTTGTCGAGTATATGCTCGCCGGGTTGCAGCGAGGATCCTGGAACAGGTTCTCACTCTACCTCGATCTCGAAGGGCTTCTTCTCTCCGATCCGGTTCGCTCGCGGGCGTACCGCCGCATGAGCCAGCCTCAGCAGCGCGAGAGGCTCGCGCTGTACGCTGAAGAGCTCGAAGAGCAACTCGCCGACCCGCAGCTTTCCGCCGTACCGACCGACTTCCAGATGGTCCGCACTACGTACGACCCGAATGAAGCGACGGTCGTCATGGATCTTCGCTTCGAGTATCCCCGGTTCACGGAGGTGAAACGCTACACCTACTTCCTTCGCAGGACCGACGCAATATGGTACATTTATGACTACGCAGTGACGAACCTGGCGACGGAGTAAGGCAGTGAAGATTCTCCTGGTTTCCGAACGGGATGAGCTGAGGGGCTACATCCGTCGAAACTTCATGCCTCGCGGGGCAGAGATCATCCAGTATTACAACCCGATCAAGGCGATGGACAATCTCGACGAGGTCGACCCCGACGTAGTGCTCTTCAGTGCCCTTGATTTCCCCCGTCACTGGAAGCCTTTTCTCGTCTTTCTCCGTGACTCGAAAGCCCGCGAGCAGTGCGTCTTTGTGATCCTGACCGGTGACGAGTTCGATCACGAAGAGGCAGACAAGGCGCAGACGCTGCAGGTCAACGGGATCGTGCACGAACGCCTGCAGGATCAACGCGAGCTCGCGCGACTCAAGGAGCTCGTCAACCGGTATCGAGATATCGGCGATTCGAGAACCGAGCGTCGGCTTGTCCCGACCGAAGTCGACCGCGTGGGTCTGGTGTTCACCCACCCGTCTCGGCTCGAGATAATCTGCGGCGGCATAGAGGATCTGTCGGCCGCCGGGGTTTCATTTGTGCCGTCCGACCGGCGCAAGACGATGGATTTGCAGGTGGGTACGCGGGTTGACGTGTGCTCGCTGCGCGTCGGTGCGAACGCCATCGCGTTTCCGGCAAACATCGTCAGAAACGAACGCAGCGTCAGCCTTGCTTTCGACCGGCTCACCGACGCGCAACGCTCGCTCATCCGCAGCTACGTAGACGGCCACGCGGAGCGTGAGCTGCATCGAGTAGCCTCAGAAACGCCGACTGCTGTGGAGGAGATCTGAGCAAGAAGAACCCGACGCCCAAGCCACGTTTTCTGCGAGCGGCCGGCGAGGTCGTTGCCTGCACGCTCTGCCCGCATCTGTGCAGCATCGCACCGGGGGAGGTCGGAATCTGCAAGGTCCGAGCGAATGTCGACGGCCGACCCGCCCTGCCCCACTTCGCGAAGGTCTCCGGGCTAAACGTCGATCCGATCGAGAAGAAACCGCTCTATCATCTGCACCCCGGGTCCCGGCTTCTGAGCGTCGGTTTTCTCGGCTGTAATTTCCGCTGTCCCTTCTGTCAGAACTACGCGATCTCTCAGTCCACACTGGCGCAGACGCGCACGCTGTCTCCCCACGATCTGCCCGAGCTCGTAACCCGATCCGGTGCTCAAGGGATCGCCTACACGTACAATGAGCCCACGATCCACTGGGAATACGTTATGCAGGCTGCATGTCTCGTCCGCGATGCCGGGCTTGGGAACGTGCTTGTCACGAACGGACACCTGAACGCCCATCCGGCGCGGGAGTTGCTCGAGAGGATGAACGGGGTAAACGTGGACCTGAAGAGCTTCTCGCCGGAATTCTACGAGCAGGAACTCGGCGGTTCGATCGACGCCGTCAAAGAGTTCATCGCTGCCGCCGCCGCGCTCACGCACCTCGAGATCACGACGCTGCTTATTCCCGGCAGAAACGACTCGGACGAGGAGGTTGAGGCGATCGCCTCGTTCATCGCCGGAATCGACCCGTCGATTCCCCTCCACCTCTCCGCCTACTACCCCACCTACCGCTACGAGATCGAGGCGACGTCGATGCGGACCGTCCGGCGAGCCCGCGACCTCGCATCCGCGCATCTTCGCCATGTCTACACCGGCAATGTCGCCGGCGAAGGATCGACCCGCTGTGCCGAGTGCGATTCGGTGCTCGTTCGCAGGCGTGGCTACTCAATCGATCTCTCCGGTCTCCGTGGCCACGTCTGTGCGTCCTGCGGCACCGGCGCACCTTTCCACTGGTTTGGCGGCACGGGTGGCAACGCAAGTCACACGCGTGAACAGGCTTGACAAGCGCCGCGGCGGTAGCTATCTTGTGCAGGCATTTCAATCCCCTGTAGCTCAGTTGGTAGAGCGGGTGGCTGTTAACCACTAGGTCCTTGGTTCGAGTCCAAGCGGGGGAGCTCGATGAGAGAGGCAGTTCCGGTTCCCGGGGCTGCTTTTTTTTCCGCTTGGTGCCCGAACCTGCGGACTACGTTCGTGCACACGAGGAAGTGTTCCTGCCCATGGGTGTGTATAGCCTTCACCTGCATACTTTGCGAAACGGAGCGCTCCAGTTGCGTCTTGGGTGGGGTTGGCGCCTCTTCTTCCTCAGCGTCACCTCGGCTGCCGTGCTCGTACTCGTGCAGGAGCAGCGGATAGGAGGGATGCTGCCGGTGATCGGCCTTATTGCCCTGTTCGCCGCGATGTACCGGGAGACGTGGCTTTTCGATCCGACGAAGGACCTCGTGGAGAGCCGGGTCGGGCTGTGCCTCGTGTCGAGAGTTCGGCGGTACCAACTCTCGCGATTGAGGAGTATACGCGTACGCACGCGATCACAGGTAGATCCGGACCCGGAACCCAAACGGCGGGGCACTCCGCGCATTCCTCTCGCCATACAGCGGGGCTACGTGCAGCTCATACTCGAACTCGAGGGCGATGGTGATCCCGACGAGCTGACCCCCGTGCTCGTCCAGACCGAATCGGTGAGAAACCGCGAGCGCACGTTCGTTCTTGCGCGTGCCATGGGCCGAGCCCTGGACATCCCGGTCAGAACACGCTTCGGGTGATGCGTTTCGCCCTTTCGAAGCCACCTTGGCGGATTACTCTTCGGCGATCGGGTCGGACTGATCGTGCACGAGGTAGCACGCGGTGTAGTGTTCCTCTTCGGTGGAGATCAGCGAGGGCGGCGCTTCGTGACACTTGTCCATCACGTACGGACAGCGCCCCGAGAAGATGCATCCCTTCGGTGGGTCAACAGGACTCGGAACATCGCCTTCGAGGATGAGTCTTTCGCGTTTTGCGTTGACTTTCGGGATAGGTATCGCCGACAGGAGCGCCTGGGTGTACGGGTGGCGCGGCCGGGTGAAGATATTGTGATACGTGGTGATCTCGACTATCTTGCCCAGGTACATTACGGCAACCCGGTCACTGAGATGGCGAACGACGCTCAGGTCGTGTGAGATGAAGACGTAGGTGAGGTTCAATCGATCCTGCAGATCCTGAATCAGATTGAGGATCTGCGCCTGGATCGACACGTCGAGCGCCGACACCGGCTCATCGCAGACGATAAACTTTGGATCGAGTGCGAGGGCACGGGCGACACCAACGCGTTGCCGTCGCCCACCGTCGAGCTCGTGCGGGAAACTGTTCGTCAGTTTCGTGCTGAGTCCCACGAGCGACATCAGGTTCTGTACCCGCTCAAACCGCTCAGCCTTGCTGTAGAGGTTGAAGATCTCGTAGGGCTCACCGATTATCTCGGAGATGCTGAGTCGGGGATCAAGAGAGGCGAATGGATCCTGGAAAATGATCTGCGCGTCCCTCCGGAAGGCGCGTACTCGATCCCTCTTGAATCTGGTGATATCCTCGCCCTCGAAGATCACTTCGCCGGCCGTCGGTTCCACCAGACGCAGCACGGCACGTCCGGCGGTCGACTTGCCGCATCCGCTCTCGCCGACGATTCCGAGTGTTTCGCCACGTCGCACACTGAAGGAAATGCCGTTCACCGCCTTAAGAGGGCCTAGTTTCGTGTGGAAGAACTTCTTCAGGTTCCGCACTTCCAGCACGGGGTTCTGCATCTCGACATCCGGCCCTTCATGTCGAGCAGTATCATTGGGCTGCATCGATCACTCTTCCTTCTCGCCGATCCGTGCGTCCGGAACAAGCCCTTCGTAGATCATGCAATCCACGGCATGTCCCTCCTCGACGGCAACCATCACCGGAGTCCGCGTCACACAGATCTCCGCCGCCGCAGGACAGCGGGGATGGAATCGACAACCCGTCGGCAACTCGGTCGGATCCGGCATTATGCCCTTGATGGGACTCAATCGCTGAACATCCTCGTCGAGACTCGGAATCGATCCGAAGAGACCGCGTGTGTACGGATGCCGCGGATTGGTGAAAAGACGTTCGGTGTCGGCGGTCTCGACCGCGGCGCCGGCGTACATGATCGTTACGGCGTCGCACGCTTCGGCCACGACACCGAGATCGTGCGTGATGAGGAGCATCGAGGTTCCGAACTCCGACC
>SLST01000051.1 GCA_007130265.1 Spirochaetales bacterium | reverse complement strand
TCTTCAGCGTGGTGAACCTCGCCCGGTATCTTGGGGTGGATCCTTCCGTTGCGCTGAACCGGGCGAACACCAAATTCACGAAGCGGTTCCGCGAGGTCGAGCTCCGGATGGCGAAGCTTGGTCGCAGGATGGAGGCGACGGAGCTCGCGACGATGGATGCGCTCTGGGACGAAGCGAAGAGATCTCAGCGTATATGATATAGCATACATCTTGAGGGAAAGTTTCTAGATGCGGAAGCGCCGCTGGTAGATGCTCATGAGCAATCCAACCGCGATGAGGCTGTTCCACAACGACGATCCCCCGTAGGAGACGAACGGCAGCGGGATCCCGGTGATCGGCATGATGCCGATTGCCATGCCTATGTTGACGGCGCTGTGGAAGAAGAACATCGTCACGATGCCGATAGCGACGAGCGAGGCGAAATCGTCCTTGGCTTTCGCGCTGATGAGCAGGCCTCGGACAATGATGATAGTGAAGCAGGCGAAGACGGCCAGGGCTCCGAGGAAGCCCCACTCCTCAGCGAGGATGGAGAAGATGAAATCGGTGCTCTGTTCCGGGAGGTACTGCAGATGGCTCTGCGTCCCGCTGAGCCACCCCTTCCCGGCGATGCCTCCTGAACCAACGGCGGTCACGCTCTGGATGATATGCCAGCCGGCGCCTCTCGGATCGACGTTGGGATCCAGAAAGACGATGAGTCGCATCAACTGGTAGTCCCGCAGAACACGACGGCCGAGAACTGACCCACCGAGCCCCGTCAGGGTTACCGCTATCCCGTAGATGACCCAACGGAAGTACGAGCGTTTGATCACCAGAAGGCCGATCAGCGCAAGCAGACCCGCCGCCGTCAGTCCGGCCGCCACGATCAGCAGGAGACGTTGGTCCCGAAGAACGCTGATTGCCGGGATCTCAGTGCCGTGAATCAACGTCTCCCATGCGGGGAGAACGGTCAGCACGATCACCACGAGCCCCGACAGAAGAATGAAGAGGACGTAGCTCGGTCTGGCTCCCGCCGTATAGGTCATCACCAGAAAGATGGGGATGTATACGATTGCCGTGCCAAGGTCGGGCTGGAGCAGGATCAACCCGACGGGGAGGAGGACAATCCCCAATGCCGCAGCAAAGGTCAACGGTGTATGCAGGCTCTGGCGTCGGTTTTCGAGAAAGCGCGCGAGCAAGAGAATGGTGATCGTCTTCGCGAACTCTGAAGGCTGGACTCCCAGATCGCCGATGCCGAGCCATCGTCGAGCACCCCGCTCTACTCGGCCGAACAGCAGCGTTCCCAGGAGGATGAGCAGGACCGCGATGAAGATGTATGGAGCGTACTCACGCAGCCGGGCGTAGTCGAAGGATGAGACTGCCACGAATATGATGAGCCCGAACCCGATCCATACAAGCTGACGCAGCCATTCGCGGGAGAAGGACATACCGTCGGCCGTTACGCCGCTCGAGTAGATGAAGAGCACGCCGATCGTCATCAGCGTGACGACCGCGACTACGAGAAGCAGATCGATGCCGAGTATCGAGCGTTCTCGCATGCCTTAGGGGATCCCTCGTCCATACCAGAGCCAAGGGTTGCGACGCGTGCGTAGGTCGGCGATCGTCTCCTCGTAACTGAGCGAATTGTAGATGCCGTGAATGATGATATTCGTGGCGTAGGGCCCCCACCAATCCCACTCATTCGCCGCGTCGACCCAGACGACGGTCACGACGTAGTCGTCTGAACCCGGTCCTCGCGGGCTGAACCCGATGTACCACGAGTGTTGCCGTTCGGCAGCCGCGGTCTGGGAGGTTCCCGTCTTGCCGCCGGAAGGTGCGTTCGTGGTCATGACGACCTCTGGAGTTCCGCTGATAACAACGCCCTCCATGGCCTGCTTGACCAAGTCGAATGTTTCTCCGCTGATCGCTACCGTGCGCAGCACCTCCGGTTCGCGCGTCTCTATGACGACTCCAGTCACGGGGTCTCGCACCTCCTTTACGATGCGGGGTCGGTATACAACGCCCCTGTTGAGGATGGCGGCTACCATGTCGGCGAGTTGCAGTGGCGTGACCTGGAGGAAGCCCTGGCCGATCGAAAGATTGACGGTGTCTCCGGGGCGCCAGGCATCTGCGAACACACGCTCCTTCCACTCCGGTCCCGGGACGAGCCCCGGTCGTTCATTGGGCAGGTCGATTCCGGTTCGCTCGCCGAAGCCCATGACGCGTGTATAGTCGATCAAAGGCTCAATGCCCAGGTACTCGTTGCCCATCGTGTAGAAGTAGACGTTGCAGCTCTCCGCGAGCGCGTCGAAGAGGCTGATATCGCCATGGCCGTATTGCCTGTGGCAGTGGAAAACGCGATCGCCGACGACATAGTAGCCGGGGCAGTTGACCGTATGGTCGATCGGAAAGGCGTCGTTTTCGAGGACGGCGGTCGTTACGAGCACCTTGAAGGTACTCGCGGGACTCGCCTGAGCCTGGATTGTGCGGTTGATGAAGCTTCCGCGAGGGTCGAGTGAGACATCGGCGAAGTATCCCCCGCCGCCGGCGGTGTAGAACAGGTTGGCATCGTAGCCGGGGTACGATACCATCGAAAGTATGTCACCGGTCGCGGGGTCGAGCACGAGTGCAGCGCCGACTCGTTCGCCAAGCGCCTTCTGCGTGAGAATCTGGATCTCCCGGTCGAGCGTCAGGACGATATCGCTCCCCTGCTCCGGCGGAATAGAGTTCTGGACATCCTCTGCGACTCTGCGACCCTGGGCGTCGACCGTTCGGAACTCGCGACCCGGGCGTCCGCGCAGGATTTCGTCGTACTGCAGCTCAACGCCGGCCTTGCCGATCACCGAGCCCGCTGTGTAGCCTCTGTTGAAGAGCACCTGCAGTTCCCCCGGCGTTATGTCGCCGACGTAGCCAACGACATGCGCGAAGGTGTCGCCGTCCATGTAGTACCGAACGGGCTTTATCCTCCAGCTGACTCCGGGAAGGTCGACCTTGCGCTCGGCGACGGGCAGGATTGCGGAGAATGAGAGGCCGCTCTTTATCTCGATTGGCTGGAATACGCCGTAACGACTTGGGGGAATCCGCCGGTGAATTTCCTCAACGGGCACGGCGAGCAGCTGTGCCGCTTGCGCGAAAACGTCGTCGATCCGTGATCTCGGGATTTCTGCCGGGTTGATGTCTACGGCGAACGACTCACGGTTTGAGGCGATTGGCGTGGTCACGTTGCGATCGTAAATGTTGCCCCGCGGAGCGCTGACAATCGAGCTGCGTCGGGTTACCTGTTCGGCCCGAAGCGTGTATATGTACCCGTCCACGATCTGCATTGAGAACAAAGTGCCAACGTAGACGAGGAACACCAGACCGATGAAGGCCCCTACCATAACCAGACGAGAGGGCGGGATAGAGTTACTGCGGGTCCGACCGTTATCCATCAGATGATCTCCCCTCGCCGCCTGTCGGGTTGGAGCTGCCGGATCATCCCGAGAATCGCGAATACTACCGGGCCGAGCAGCCCCGTATAGGCGGTCTCTACGAGAAACCGTGTGGAGAAGACGTGCGTGTGCACCGATGACAACGCGAAAACACCGGCGATAGGGAGAGCAAAGACCGCTTTGAGCACCTGGCCGGCGAGAGCAAGGACGACCGGTAGAAAGATCGGGTCAACGAACATCTTTCCCCGAGTGATGCCGACGAGAGCTCCGATGAGAGTGTAGATCAGGGCATGGAACCCCAGCGGCGCGAGACCCATCATGTCCAGAACCAGCCCCCCGAAGAATCCGACTAACTGCCCCGTCATGGTCCCGTTCTTGTTTGCCGTGAAGACGACGATAATCAGAACGAGGTCCGGAGCAACTCCTGCGATCTCCGTGAATCGCAGCACCGTGCTCTGGATCACAGCTACGGCACCGATCAGCAGGCTCCCGTAGATGACTGTCGGCGTCACTGACTCGCCTCCGTGAGCACGAACAGGTACTCGAGGCGGCTGAAATCTACCGCAGGCCGAACTCCTATCGTCAGCGACGTCTCGTACGGACGCCCCTGGATCGACTCGACGGTCCCGATACGGATTCCCTCCGGGAAGATGCTGCGCATCCCGGAGGTAATCACGACGTCGTCGACAGTAATGTCGCTCCGTGCCGATTTGGCCACGTAGAGCATGGTAAGAGATCCGTCGGGCAGACCGGCCCCTGACACGAGGCCTTCGTGGCGGGAGCGTAACAGCCGGGCGGCCACGAACGAGTTGCTGTCAAAAACCGGCATAACGACTGCGGTCGTGAGACCGACTTCGCTCACGCGCCCGACGAGACCGCGGATACCGGCCTGGTTTGCGATGACCGGCATATCCCGACGAACTCCTGCCGCGCGGCCCTTGTTGATCGTGACACCGGCGAAGAAAGCTCCCGGCTCCTTGGCGATTACGCGCGCCGGGAGAGCTTCCTGTGGGAGCTCGGCCTGGAACCCGAGTGCTTCGCGGAGGCGCAGATTCTCGGCCTGAAGCTGCGTGATGTCGTCGGCAATCGTCTCGTAGCGACGAACCTGGATCAGTAGATCATCATACTGGCTTCTGAGCTCCGAGAGCTCTCGTATGGAGGTTACGGTGTCGGCGAAGAAGCGGCCGAGCGAGGAGGTCGCCTGCTGAAAGAGCGCCACGACGCTCTGGCCGACCTCTCCCGGCCGCAGTCGCATCGACTCCGTGGAGACGGTCAGCGAAACAAAGCACGCGAGAACGAGGATCGTCAGGGTGAGCCAGTCACGGTGTTTTCTGACGGTGTCACGCAAGCGCACTACAGACTGTTATACACATTCTTGTTCGTTCTGTGCATGCCGCCTTCGTAGTCGAAGTAGCGGCCGGCACCCAGTGCGACGCAATTCAGCGGGTCCTCAGCCTTGAATGCGGGAACACCTGTTTCGTTGGCTATCAGCGTATCGAACCCTTTGAGTAGGCTTCCCCCGCCGGTCATCACGATTCCACGTTCCACGATATCTGCCGCGAGCTCCGGGGGAGTCTGCCCAAGGGTGCGTTTGATCTCCTCGACAATCGCGTTGATCGGCTCCTGCAGGGCTTCACGTACCTCGACGCTGTCGATCTCAAGTCGCCTCGGAAGCCCGGTGATGGCGTCGGTCCCCTTGACTTCCATCTTCTCGATCTTCTTCTCCGGGCTTGCATTCCCAATAGTCTTCTTGAGCTCTTCTGCCGTACGTTCGCCGATGATGAGGTTGTGCACGGTGCGTACGTGCTTGATGATGGCCTCGTCGAACTCGTCTCCGCCGAGGCGGATCGCGTTTGTCACGACCATTCCTCCGAGGCTGATGACCGAGATCTCGCTGGTGCCTCCGCCGATGTCCACGATCATGTGTCCGGCGGGCTCGAAAATCGGGATGTTTGCTCCGATCGCAGCTGCGAGTGATTCATCGATGACTTTCACTTCGCGTGCGCCGGCCTTGTATGCGCTCTCTTCTACGGCCCGACGTTCGACCTCCGTGATGCAACTCGGCACACCTATGACCATCCGAGGTTTGACGAGCCAGCGGCGCTGCAGCACCTTTGAGATGAAGTAGCGGATCATCTTCTCGGTTGTCTCGAGGTCTGCGATGACTCCATCACGCAGCGGTCTGATCGCGATGATGTCCCCCGGGGTCTTCCACAGCATGCGTCGCGCCTCTTCGCCCACCGCGACGACTTTCTTGGTGCCGCGTTCTACGGCGACGACCGACGGCTCATTGGCGACGATGCCTTTTCCTCTGATATACACCAGTGTATTGCAGGTCCCCAAGTCGATTCCAATATCAGACGAAAACGCGTTGAACAGGTTCTTGGCCCCCATCCTATCTCCCCCAGTTTGCCAGTTGCATGAGTGCTTCAGTGTGATCGGGATCAATGTCTCGTGCGGTTCGCCACAGGTTGCGTGCCTGTACCCCGCGGTCGGTCGCTTCGTAAACGATCCCCAAGTAGTAATAAGCATCGGCCGATTGTGGAAATCGCTCAATGGTCTCGTCGAGCAGCGTTTCGGCTTCATCCCAGCGTTCATCTGCTATATACGCGGAGGCGAGCTTGTTTCGTGCGATCAGTACGAGAAAGTCGTCATCGAGGTCTTGGATTGCTCGCAGCAAGGTGTTGCGTGCGTCTGCATAGCGGCTGAGCTCGAGGTACGAGTCGGCCGCTCTGATACGTATGGCGCTTCTGTCCGCAGGATCTGCATGTACCAGCGCCTCCTCGAACCACCGGATACTCTGCTGATGATCGCCGAGAATCGCGAAAGCGAGAGCAAGGTACGTTCGGCTGTCCGGGGCGTCATAGCCGTGTTGGAGGGCGCGCTCCATGTAGGAGACCGTGAGATCGACGTACTCGTCACCACGATGGTAGTACGCCTTGGCGAGTACGTAGTCACGCTCACCGGCGAGCGGGGCATACGGTACGTGCATTGCCCGCCGGAGAAAGACGATGGCGCTGCGCAGGTGCTCGAGTTGTTCGTCGTGTTCTGCCAGGCCCAGCCCGATGTAGAAGTGAGAGAAGCCGGCGAAGGTCAGTGCTTCGGCGTCGAGCGGGTCGGTCTCCAGGGTGGAGTCGGCGAGGCGAAGCACATCCCGGTAGCGTCCGTCATTCCAGAGTCGGAGGAGCTCGGTGTTCCGTCGGCGAAGCCCTACGGGCGCGACGTCGAGCGTATGGAGCACGAGAATCGTAGCGCCGGCCATTCCGGCCAGCACGAGGCCAACCACGAGCAGACGGAGTACTACCGATCGCGTTCTTCCGTCTGTTTTCTGTTTCTGGGAGTAGATCATGGTTGACGCCGTGATTAGACACGAGACGGCCGAGAAAGTCAAGAATGCCTCTCAAGCCCGTGACGGGCCTCATCTTCCGTTTATCGACCGTCGGGGCTTTCACCGGAAAGCGGCGTCGGGGAGGACAGATCTATAAGCCGGGTTCTGTCCAGTCTGAAGGATTCCCGTGGGAATACCTCGACTGTGGACGTCATCAATCTCGCCGGTCTGTCACCAGACCGCTCAAGCGACCTACCCGTGAAGCGCCGGCACCCTCACAGGCACCAGCGGAGCGAGCAACCCCTTCACTGCTTGGTCTTGCTCCCGGCAAGGTTTACCCGCATCGTCGGTTGCCCGACGACCGGTGGGCTCTTACCCCACCTTC
>SLST01000420.1 GCA_007130265.1 Spirochaetales bacterium | reverse complement strand
AGAGTACCTGGAAGGCCATGTTGCCAAGAGGAAGCCGCCGTGCGATGCCGCTATAGACGGAAAGCCCGATGAGCGGCGCGCAGACTGCCATCACCACGGCGAATCTGACGAGCACACGCCGCAGGATTGGGGCGATCCGGCGTCGGTGGTGGATCACTATGACGACGAACGCGAGGTGTGCGATACCGAGCGCGATTTGGCGCACCTCGAACGACGATCGCGAGACGCCCGAGTACCCGATCAGGATCGCATAGAAGGCCAACAGGACGATCTGAAGCGCGGCGACGGCGCGCGGGACGGCGAGTCGCACGATCGCGTAGGCCAGGCGAACCACTGCGTAGAACTGGACAAGCTCCGCAACGGCTTCCGCGGCTTCGGCGATCACGCGAAGCCGTAACGGCGACTCGACGCCGCTCGTGACGAGGTACGCGACGAGAAGGTACACCCGGAGCATGACCATCGCTGAACCAAGGAAGAACCCGAAGAGAAAAAACGCCGGCTCACGGTCACGCCGGTAGAGGAGGAAGGAGAAGACCGTGACCCAGCTGCCGCCGAGCGACGCCGCAGCGAGCAGTGCCCGTGTACATCAACCCTGCGCTGTAGTACGATGCGCATTCAGTCGAAGGTTTACTATGATACACCGCAGCCTCGTCCCACGCCGATTCCTTCTCGTTGGAGCGCTCCTGGTCGCAACCGCAGCGCTGTCCGCCGCGGATCCAGGGGAGCATCCGAACGGGGTTCGGCTCAAGCAGTTGGACCCGGGTGACACACGGCCCTCGGGGGCGCGAGATGTGAACGACCAAGCGGCAGCGCCGTACGGCGCGAGCGATGAGGAGGGTGACGACTACGATGCGGACCGCGACTCGGACGCCGCCAGGCTCGCCGCGGTGCCGGGTGACGCCCAGTCGTCGGCGGCGGCCGAGGCGCTGCCCGGCGCCGTGACGGACGCCGTTCCTGCCGCGATCCCGGCGCCAACGCCGCCGGCGCCCACCGCGGAGGAGCTGCGCGTGGAAGAGCGGTGGCCCGCCGAGGCGCGGGCGGCAGGAGGCATCATCGCGGACCGGCAGGTGATCGCCTATTACGGCCACCCGAACAGCCTGCGGATGGGAATCCTGGGAGAGAACCCCATCGAGGTGATGGCCGACCAGCTCTTCGCCCGGGCGGCCGAGTACGACGCGCTCACGGGGGGAATAGGCGTCGCGCCCGCCTTTCACATCATCTATGCGACGGTGCACCCTGATGCGAGCGTCGGCATTATCCGGGAAGCGCAGCTGCTCGAGTACATCGAGTTTGCTGCGCAGAACGACATCCTCGTCTTTCTCGACCATCAGATAGGCAACGGGACGGTGGAGGGGGCGATCAGGATGATGCTGCCCTATCTGCACTACGAGCACGTCCATCTCGCCTTCGATCCGGAATGGGCGACCGAGACGCCGGGGCAGGTGATCGGCGGCGTGACCGCGGAGGAGATCAACCTCGCGCAGCGACTCATGCAGGAGTACCTGATCGAGCACGGGCTTCCGGGACCGCGGATGCTCGTTGTGCACCAGTTCAACTGGCGCATGATCGTCAACCGCGAACGGGTGCGCGCCGACTTCCCCATGGTGCAGCTCATACACCATGCCGACGGGTTCGGCACGCCGCCGCAGAAGCGCGACAGCTGGCGGTTCAACGTCATTGCGCAGAACATTCCGCTCAAGGGGTTCAAGCTCTTCTACCCCAAGAGCTGGCGCGATGGCGGGTACGACGATCCGCTCATGAGGCCGGCGGACGTGCTGCAGCTCGACCCCGTGCCGGTCTATATTCAGTACCAGTAGATGATCGACGCAACCGGGCACGTAGAGCTGATCCGCGAGGTCTTTCGCTACACGCAGGCGTTCCAGGGCAAGACTTTCGTCCTGCAGCTCGACGATTCGATCGTGCTGCGTTCGACGGTTACCTCACTCATGCGCGATCTCGTGCTCCTGCACCGCACCGGTATCCGGATCGTGATCGTCGCCGGAGCGAGGCAGCGGATCGACGAGATACTCGAGCGCTACAACGTCGCCTGCGAGAAGCACCGCGGGGTGAGGATTTCCTCACCGGAGGCGATCCCCTTCATCAAGATGGCCGCCTTCGACTCGGCGAACCGAGTCATGACCTCGCTCGCCGGACAGGGCGTGAACGCGGTGATCGGGAACTGGGTGCGCGCGCGGAGCCTCGGCGTCGTTGATGGGATCGACTTCCAGGACGCGGGGGCGGTGGACAAGATCCGTGTCGATCTGCTGCGGGGCGTCATCGACCAGGGAGCAATCCCGATCCTTCCCTGCATCGGGTGGAGCGCTTCCGGCAAGCCGTATAACGTCTCCTCACGCCAGCTCGCAACCGAGCTCGCGGTGGCGCTCCAGGCGACCAAGCTCTTCTTTCTCGCCGAGATCGATCCCCTCTCCGCGAACCGCTACACCTTGGACCCGGATATGGACACCACCCCGGAGGGTCGGATCTCACGACTCACCGTCGATCAGGCGACGCGTTTCGGCGTACTGAACGAGGGGCTTGCCGACGACCTGGGCTGCGAGCTCGTGGGCTTGGGCCTGCGAGCGGCGAAACGCGGGGTGGAACGCGTGCACATTATAGATGGCAGGTCGCAGGGCGTCGTCCTGCGGGAGATCTTCTCGAACCTCGGCGTCGGCACGATGGTCCACGCCAACCAGTACGAGTCGATCCGGGCGATGACGCGTGCCGATGTTCCCGACGTCTACCGGTTGATGCAGCCGCTCGTGCGGCGAGGGCTCCTCGTCAGCCGCTCCGAATCTGACCTCCACGAACAGATGGAAGACTACGTCGTATTCGAGACCGACGGGATGGTTCACGGCTGCGCTGCGCTGCACATCTACGATGAGTCACAGGCGGAGATTGCCGGGCTCGCCGTTGACGACGACTACGAACACTTCGGGATAGGGCAGCGAATGGTACAATTCCTCCTGGAGGTCGCGCAGCGAGCCGGGTTGCACCAGGTGTTCGTGCTCACGACGCAGGCAAGCGACTGGTTCGAGCAGCTCGGGTTCCGGCATGCAAGCGTGGAAGATCTCGTGCCGATCAAGCGCGAGCGCTACGATCACAGCCGCAAGTCGCGTGTTCTCATCTACGACCTGGCTTGAGAACCTCCACGCGAAGCTTGCGCGCGGCCTGCAGGCTCACGGCGCGCAGCGTCTGCCCCGTTTTGATCGAGACGGTTCCAGCGGCACGGTTGCGCTCGACGAGGCTGATCTGTGTTCCCGGCACAAGGCCCGCTTCCTTGAGGAAGTCGAGGAACCCGCTCTCCTCGTGGTGCTCGACCCGCACGATTCGCACCGTTGCCGGGGCCGTGACGTCCGCGAGCGTCGTTTCCGACGAACCGGGGATCCGGCCGCGCGCGTCGGGAATCGGGTCGCCGTGGGGGTCGTTCGTGGGGTGGCCGAGGATCTCGTCGATGCGGTTCAGCAGCCGGTCGCTGATCGCGTGTTCGAGAACCTCCGCCTCTTCGTGTACGTCGGCCCAATCAAGCTCGAGCACCTCGACGAGAAAGAGCTCGATGAGGCGGTGCCGGCGGACCACGTCGAGTGCTTCGCGCCGTCCGGTCGCGGTGAGCGCGACGCCGGCGCGCGGCCGGTAGTCGACGAGACCCGCCTCGCTGAGGCTCTTCATCATCGTGGTCACGGTGCCCGGGGTCACGCCGAGTGCCTGCGCGAGCTCGCCGAGCCCGACGAGCTCCTTCTCCGACGACTCGGAGGCCGCGAAGATCTTCTTCAGGTAGTTCTCGGTCGTGCTGCTCACCGGTCGCCGACTTCGCGCCTACTTCGCCGGGCTCGTCCCGGACGGTGACTGCTCGGCCTGGGACGCGGCGTGCTCGCGCTCCGCGATGAGGTCTTCCAGTCGCTCCTTCTCCGCCACGAGCTGCTCGAAGGAGAGCTGCGAGGCGTCTACCGTGGGGCTCTCCGGGACACGGATGCCCTGTTGCCTCAGGAAGGCGTCGATCTTCGACTTGTTCCTTGAGTACGCGTAGTACCCGGCCGCGGCGACGCCAAGGCCGACGAGAAACCCGGTAACGTGACTGTTGTTGATTGCCATACCAACTCCTACTCTATTGATAGCCGAATCGTGCGCTTGAGCCCTTCGAGTCCCTCAAGCGATGCATCGTGACTGCGGGAGACTTCCTTCATCTGGCTCAGGAAGCTGTCCGGCGCCTGCGGACTGCCGCCGACCATGTCGGCGACCATTGAGGTGGCGAACTGCAGGAGCGACTCCGCGCTCTCGCTCTCCCGGTACCGGCGCACGCGTACCGAGTACTGCCCCGTCTCGTCCGCCGGCGATACCTCGAGCACATAGCGCTCGGGCGCCGTGCCCGTGAGGTGGCGCGCGAAGGTCGCGAGCCACGCCACCACCGTCGCCGGCAGCACCGTTCCCCGCGCAAAGGCGCTCGCGAGGTAGATCACCGAGAGCGTCTCCGGATGGAAGTCGCCGCGCTGGCGGTACTCGCGCCAGGCGTGGCTCAGGATCGCCGCGGCCGTCCCGACGCCGGCGGCCGTCGTGAGGACCTTCGTCACGGGAGCGGCGGAGGCGGCGAATCGCGAGACAATCGCTGCCACGACGGCCGCGCCGGAGACGAGCCCGTAGCGGTCGACCGACTCGTGCGGCGGGCTCGTGCCGATCGCCACGGGCCTCATACCGCGGGTGACACTGATCGCCACGGCGATTCGCATCACGAGCTCGCTCGCCGCGATCTCCCCCTCGTCGAAACGGGCGAGGATCGACTGGGTGGTCCGGTTGTAGGAGAGCACCTCGATGCCGGGGTGGGTGCGCACGTCGCGTTCGACCGGTTCGAAGCTCGAGAGCGCCGGTTCGACCCTGAGGCGCAGCCGGCCCGGGAGGCTGTGGACGATCGTCAGACTGTGGTATGCCACTACCGTTTGCCCCCCTTCGACAGATCGTGCAGCAGAAGACGCGTGGAGTTGGCGACAACCATGACCGTCGTCGCGTTGTGCAGCACTGCCGCCCAGAATACCGGAAGGTAGCCGAGCGAGGAAAGCACCAACCCGGCCGAGTTGATGCCGATCGCCGCGGCGAAGTTCTGTTTCACGATCCGCATCGTCTGTCGGGCGAGGTTCACCGTTCCCGGGATGAGGAGCGGGTTGTCGTGGGCGATCGTGATATCGGCCGCCTCGATCGCGATGTCCGTCCGGTTTGCGCCCATCGCGATGCCGACGTCGGCGAAGGCGAGCGCAGGCGCATCGTTGATCCCGTCGCCTACCATGACGACCTGCGTTCCCTTGGACTGGAGCCGGAGTATCGCGTCGGCCTTGTTCTCCGGCATCACCTCCGCCTTGAACCGGTCAAGCGCCATGCGCGAGGAGACGACTTCGGCCTGTTGCTCCACGTCACCGGTGAGCAGGATGATGTCGTCGTACCCGATGTTGCGCAGCCGGTTGACCGCCTTCTTCATGTTCTCCTTGAGGTCGTCCTGGACCCCGATCAGGCCAGCGAGCCGTCCGTCGCGGGCGACATAGACGACGCTCTCGCCACGGGTCGCGCAGTTCGCCGCGATTTCGTGCGCGGGCTCGGCGTCTACACCGTGCTCGGCGAGGTAGGCGCGACTCCCGACGAGGATGCGGCCGCGGCCGACCTTCGCCTCGACGCCGCGTCCGGCCTGGACCTCGACGCCGGACGTTCGCAGGCTGCGCACGCGCATGCGTCGGCCGTGGGCGATGATCGCGGAGGCCATGGGGTGGGTGACCGTCTTCTCCGCGGCCGCAGCGTACTCGAGAAGCTCGGCATCGGTGAGGGCCGGATCGATCGAGCGGACGAGCGTGACCACGGGGCGTCCGGTGGTGATCGTGCCCGTCTTGTCGAGCACGAGCGTGTCCGCCTCCGCGAGAAGCTCGAGGTAGTTGCCGCCCTTGATGAGCACGCCCTGGCGCGCGGCGTTGGAGATCGCGCTTGCGAGCGCCGTCGCCGTCGAGAGGCGTACGCCGCAGGAGTAGTCGATGATGAGCATGTTGAGCGCGCGTATCGGGCTCCTCGTCACCAGGAAGACGAGGCCCGCGAGCAGGAAGTTGACCGGGATGAACTGCGCGCTGAAGCGATCGGCGAAGAACTGGATGTTCGCCTTGCGGTGGGTTGCGTCTTCCACGAGATGGATGATGCGTCCCACCGCCGTCTCGTCACCCACTTTGCGGGCCTCGATCGTGAGCGAACCGCTTCTGACCACGGTGCCCGCGAAGACCTCGTCTCCTGCCGCGCGGTTCGCCGGGAGGAACTCGCCGGTGATCGACGCCTGGTCGACGGCAGCCGCCCCCTCCACGATGCGCCCATCCACGCTGATCCGTTCGCCTGCGCCGGCGAGCACCCGGTCGCCCGGCTCTACCTGCTCGAGCGGTACGCGCACCGCCTCATCGTCGACGAGCTTCCAGACCACCTCCTCGCCCACGGAGAGCATCTCGCGGATCGCCTTGCGCGTGCGGTCCATGCTGTAGGCGGTCAGGAGCTCGGCGACATCAGCGAGCAGGATAATCGTCAGTGCGGAGACCGTCTGCCCCGCGACCAGGCTCGCGACGATCGCCGTGGCGCTCAGCGTATCCGCGTTGGGGCGTCGGTCTTCCACCAGCGACCGCACGCCGCTCGTGAAGATGGGCCAGGCAAGGCCGACGCTCGCCAGGAGCGGCAGCCGGAGGAACCGTCCGATCCCTCCGCCCGGTCCTCCCGCGATGCCTCTGCCAAGAAGACTCACGAGCAGCGTCCCGCCGGCGGCAGCCACCCTGCCGGCGAGCTCACCGAGCGGCTCGTTCTGGATGCGCCGTTCGCTCACCGGCAGCTCGAAACGGACGGTGCGTTCCTCTTTGAGCGCGTCGAGCGAGTGGTCACCGATCGCGTACTCGGCCGCCTCGCGAAGCTCCTCCACCGTTGTCTCGTCGGTTCTGAAGTGGATGAGGATCGATCCCGACACGGGGGTGATCTCCACGCCCTCGACGCCGTGATGGTCCCCGATGCGCTGTTCGATCTGCGTCCGCGCGTTGCCGAGGTACCTCAACGCGTGGTTTCGAAGCCGCAACCGCCCGGGCAGCGCGTGCGCGACGGTGCATTCGAGGATGTTCGCTCTACGTCT